>CAKZJI010000109.1 GCA_936941515.1 uncultured Propionibacteriaceae bacterium | reverse complement strand
AGCGCCAACACCGGCCGCATCAACGCGTCCAACCCGTGCTCGGAGTACATGAGCCTGGACAACTCCTCGTGCAACCTGGCCAGCCTCAACCTGCTGCGGTTCCTGGATGAGGATGTCTTTGACATCGACAAGTTCCGTCGTGCAGTCGAGCTGGTCATCACTGCCATGGACATCTCCATCTGCTTCGCAGATTTCCCGACCGAGTCGATCGCCGAGACCACCCGGAAGTTCCGGCAGCTCGGTATCGGGTACGCCAATCTTGGTGCGTTGCTCATGGCCCAGGGATTGGGCTACGACTCCGACGGTGGTCGAGCCCTGGCTGCTGCCATCACCTCGCTCATGACGGGTGTGGCCTACCGGCGTAGCGCTGAACTCGCTGGCATTGTCGGCCCCTATGAGGGCTATGCCGCCAACACCGAGCCTCACAAGGCCGTCATGCGCAAGCACCGTCTGGCCGAGCGCCTGCTGGTCGACGTGATCGGCATGCCGTGGGATCAGGTCCACGAGGAGGCGTGCCGCTGGGAGCACGTCATGAGCGAGCGCGTCGAGCGCAAGATCCTCGCCCTGCTGGAGAACTCCGAGGAGTCCCCGTACGGCAACCCGATCCCGGGGTTGGACGAGCTCATGGCCCGCTCTCCGGCCGAGCCGGGTCCGCGCACCGCCCGGCCGGCGACGACCCTCGACCTCGTCCCGGACGGTGGACGCGTCGTCGTGCGACGGATCGGGGAGCCCGTGCAGGTCGACCCGGAGAACCTCGCCGTCTTCCGTGACGGGGGGATCGTGCCCGGCGCGACCGTGGCCGTCGAGCGGGACAGCGACGAGGTCGTCTGCCGCGTGATCGACGCCGAGGCCGACGTGACATCTGTCACGGTCCCCGTGGCCTTGGCCCGCCACGTGTACGTCGAGACCGCCTGAGTCGCGGGCCCGCGCGGTCACGGCTGGGGCGCTCGAGATGCGTCTGGTGACGCGTCGTGACCGGAACGTGACATGACCGTGATCGTTGTGTACCTTCGACGCGTCCGGCCCCCCTCGGCCGGATCGCCGTGACGGTCTGCCGAGTCCTGCCGCCGTCGCGCACGGCGAGAACACACACCGCCCGGCAGGAGCGGGGGACCCACTTCCGGGGCGTCAGGGACGCTCCTCGGGGTGAAGTCCGGTCGGGGCGAGCCGCTGGGTCGGTTCGGTCGACCGGGCCGGGTAGCACCTCCACCCGAACCCGACAGCTCACCCCGTAGGCATCGAGAGGTCACCCGTGTCCCAGAGCACTGTCGGGCGTCACCGCGCCCCCGGTCGGTACAACCCCCTCAACGAGCTCGGTACGGTCGTCGGCCGCACCTCGCAGCCGCTCGCGAAGTCCTCGGCGCTCCTGGCAGCGTCGGGTGGCCTCGTCGCCGCCATCGCCCAGGAGGAGGGCACCGGCGACGTCCTCATGATGGCCTGGATGAACGACGAGGCCCTCGCGCGCACTCTCGCCACCCGGAAGGGCACCTACTACTCGCGGTCGCGGCAGCAACTGTGGGTCAAGGGCGAGACCTCCGGGCACGTGCAGGAGGTCGTCGACGTGCGGCTCGACTGCGACGGCGACACCGTGCTGCTGATCGTCGACCAGGTGGGCGCGGCCTGCCACACCGGCGACCGCACCTGCTTCGACGCCGGCGACCTCGGTGCGAGCGTGGGGGCGACGGCGTGACGGCACCGCAGACGGAGGTGCCCGACCTCACCCCCGGACGCACCTGGCCCGACCTCGACACCTTCAGCGTCCTCGCCCGGGACCGTCGGGTCGTGCCCGTCGTGCGACGCCTCGTCGCCGACGGCGAGACCCCGGTCGGCGTCTACCGCAAGCTCGCGGGGGACGCACCCGGCACCTTCCTCCTCGAGTCGGCCGAGCACGGCGGCGTGTGGTCGCGGTGGTCGATCATCGGCGCGCAGAGCCGCGCGACGCTCACCGAGCGCGACGGGCAGACGCACTGGATCGGCGAGCCGCCCGTCGGCGTGCCCACCGACGGCGACCCCACCGCTGCGCTGCGGGCGACCCTCGAGGCCCTGTCGACCGACCCCATCGACGGGCTGCCGCCCCTGACCGGCGGCATGGTCGGCGCGATCACCTACGACGCCGTGCGCCGGTGGGAGCGGGTGCCGAGCGAGCTGCCCGACGTGCTCGGCGTGCCCGAGCTCGGCATGGTCCTCGCCACGGACGTCGCCGTCCTCGACCACAGCGACGGCACGCTGCTGCTCGTGGCCAATGCCATCAACTACGACGACACCGACGAGCGGGTCGAGGAGGCCCATGCCGATGCCGTCCGTCGCCTCGACGCCATGGCCGCCCAGCTCGCCGCACCGGCCCCGAGCACCGTGGCCGTCGTCGACGACGACCTCGTGACGCAGGTGCTCGCCGGCGTGGAGGCGCAGGGGGAGACCCGTCCGGTCGTCGTGCGGCAGGGCCACCTGCTCGCCACGAGCTTCCACCCCGAGGTGACCGGCGACCACCGGATCCACCGCCATTTCGTCGAGCGGGTCGTCGGCGCCTGAGGCGGGGTGACGACCCCCGGTGACTACAGTGGGCCGCTGAGCCAGCGCCGGTCAGAGGGAAGAGAGAGACGTGAGCGGACACTCCAAGTGGGCGACGACGAAGCACAAGAAGGCGGCCATCGACGCCAAGCGCGGCAAGCTCTTCGCCAAGCTCATCAAGAACATCGAGGTCGCGGCGCGCACCGGCGGCGGCGACCCCGCGGGCAACCCGACGCTCTACGACGCCATCCAGAAGGCGAAGAAGTCGAGTGTGCCCAACGACAACATCGATCGCGCGGTCAAACGCGGTTCCGGTGCGGAGTCAGGGGGAGCCGACTACGAGACCATCATGTACGAGGCCTACGGGCCGTCCGGCATCGCGATCCTCATCGAGTGCCTGACCGACAATCGGAACCGCTCGGCCTCGGATGTCCGGGTGGCGGTCACCCGCAACGGCGGGACCATGGCTGATGTCGGTTCCGTGCAACGGCTGTTCTCCCGCAAGGGCGTCGTGGTTGTGCCCAAGAGGCAGGACGGCCGGGACATCGCCGAGGACGACCTGCTGGAGGCTGCGTTGGAGGCTGGCCTGGAGGAAGTCAACGATGAGGGCGAGACCTGGGAGGCTGTCTGCGACCCCAACGACACTGTCGAGGTCCGCAAGGCTGTGGAGGCTGCCGGATTCGACTACGACTCATCTGAGGTGCAGTTCGTCGCATCCTTCGACCAAGAGGTTGACACCGTCGAACTGGCCCAGAAGATCTTCCGCATCATTGATGCCCTAGAGGACTCCGACGACGTGCAGAATGTCTACACGAACTTGGATCTCACTGACGATGTCGCCGCGGCGCTCGACTCCGAGGAGTAACGGCTACAATCCGAACTGATGTTCGAGATGAAGCGTATTCTGGGGATTGATCCCGGCCTGACCCGATGCGGTGTGGGAGTCGTTGACGGCACGGTTGGGAGGCCTCCGCGTTTCGTGGCCGTCGGGGTGGTGCGCACCAGCCGCATGCTGGACCTTGCCACCCGGCTCTTGGAGGTCGAAGCCGGCCTTGAATCCTGGTTCGATGAATACCGGCCGGACGTCATCGCCATTGAGAGGGTTTTCGCCCAGCACAACACCGCGTCGGTGATCGACACAGCCCAGGCTGCGGGGGTCGCAGCCCTGGTGGCGGCGAGGCGAGGGCTGCCCGTGACTTTTCACACCCCCAGCGAGATCAAGGCTGGGGTCACGGGCTCCGGCCGGGCCGATAAGCAGCAGGTGACGTCCATGGTCAGAAGCATCCTCAAGCTGAGTGCCCCACCACGCCCCGCAGATGCCGCTGATGCGCTGGCCCTGGCCGTCTGCCACGCCTGGCGTGGCGGGCACACGAACAGATATGCGGCTCTCGTGGCTGCTGCGAGAGGAAAGTGATGATCTCTCAGCTGACTGGCACCGTCGTGGCCGCGGGCACCACCTGGTTTGTGATCGATGTCGGGGGAGTGGGGTTCAGGGGGCACTGCACACCAACCACGGCCGCTTCCCTGCGACCGGGGGAGGCTGGCACGATCCACACCTCGCTGGTGGTGCGTGAGGATTCGCTGACCTTCTATGGATTCTCCAGTGCGGAGGAGCGGGATGCGTTTGAACTCGCCCAGTCCGCATCGGGTGTGGGGCCCAAGGTTGCCCTGGCCATCTGCTCGGTGCTTCCCCCCGCGGAATTCAAACGCGCGATCCTTGCGGAGGACCTCAAGGCTCTGTGTCGTGTGCCGGGCATCGGC
>CAKZJI010000108.1 GCA_936941515.1 uncultured Propionibacteriaceae bacterium | reverse complement strand
GACTTCCTGGCTCAGATGCAGCAACTTCGCAAGATGGGCCCCCTCAGCAAGATCTTCGGGATGCTTCCGGGAGCTGGCCAGTTCAAGGACGCCATCAATGCCATCGACGAGAAGGAGGTGGACCGCATTGAGGCCATCATCTTCTCCATGACCCCGGCCGAGCGTGATGATGTCGGCATCCTGAACGGCTCTCGCCGCGCGAGGATCGCCAGGGGCGCGGGCGTGCAGGTCTCGGACGTCAACAACCTGGTCAACCGGTTCGTCGAGGCCCGCAAGATGATGGAGCGCATGGCGGGGGGCGGCATGCCAGGGATGCCGGGCCTGGGCGGTGGACGCTCGGCGAGGAAACAGCAAGCCAAGTCTCAGAAGCGACGCAGCAAGGTCTCCGGCAACCCGCAGAAACGCAAGCAGCAGCTGGCTGAGCGGGGTGCTGGGCGTCCCGGCACGGAGCAGCAGGCACCCCAGACCATGGATGAGTTCGAGCTGCCGCCGGAGCTGAAGAAGATGCTGGACCAGCAGTGAGGGTGGGGCGACGGCGATCATGGAGCGGTCACGTCGCACTGGGTAGGCCCGTGTGTATGGGGTCTTGACACGAAGGTGCCCACCGCTAGACTTACCTATGAATGGGAGCGCTCTCATTGGCTCTTTGAGCGCCTGGGTTCTCAGGGGGAGCGTGGCTATTCCGGCATGAGGTGAAGCCCCGGCTTCTGAAGTCAATCGTGTCGTCCACGACCAAAGGAGTAATCGTGAGCATGTCACGCAGGATCGCAGCCGTCTCAGTTGCGGCGGCGCTCACCCTATCCATGGCTGCCTGCAGTTCACCGAAGAAGAACGCTGAGACTCCGGCCGAGAGCGGTGGTCAGATCACTTTGACCATCTCGACCTTCAACGAGTTCGGCTATGACAACCTCTTCGATGAGTACATGGCCCAGCACCCGAACATCAAGATTGAGCATCGCAAGGCGGCAAAGGCCGATGAGGCCCGCCAGAACCTGAACACCCATCTGTCAGCGGGATCTGGGCTTTCCGATGTCGTCGCGGCGGAGGGAAGCTGGCTTCCCGAGCTGATGCAGTACCCGGACAAGTTCGTCGACCTCTCCAGCCCCGATGTCAAGGGACGGTGGATGGAGTGGAAGGAGGCTCAGGCGAAGGACTCCAATGGACATCTCCTGGCCTACGGAACTGACAGCGGTCCCACCGCGGTGTGCTATCGCCGGGATCTCTTCGAGAAGGCAGGCCTGCCGAGTGACCGCGAGGAGGTGGCGAAGCTCCTGAACGGTGACTGGGACAACTACTTCGAGGTGGGCAGGAAGTTCAAGCAGGCCACCGGCGTTCCGTGGTACGACTCCTCGATCTCCATCTACGAGGGGATGCTCTCCCAGGTCGCCAACGCCTTTGAGAACAGCGATGGAACCCCCATCCCGCTGAAGGACAACGCAAAGATCAAGGAGACCTACGACAAGATCGTCAGCAGCCTCGACATTTCAGCTCGGTACAGCGCCTGGAGTGAGGACTGGACCGCTGCCTTCCAGAAGGACGGCTTCGGAACCATCCTGTGCCCGAGCTGGATGCTCGGCGTCGTCGAGGGTAACGCTGCCGGGGTGACCGGCTGGGACGTCGCGAACGTGTTCCCCGGTGGTGGCTCGAACTCGGGTGGATCCTTCCTGATGGTTCCCACCCAGTCCAAGCATCCTGAGGAGGCCAAGGCATTCGCCGACTGGCTCACAGCCCCGGAGCAGCAGATCAAGGCGTTCAAGACCAAGGGCAACTTCCCCAGCCAGGTCAAGGCCCTTGACGATGCCTCGCTCAAGGACTACAGCAGCCCGTTCTTCAACAATGCGCCTGTCGGATCCATCCTGATCGACCGGGCGAAGGCCGTCCAGGTCAGGGTCTACGCCGGCCCGAACTACGCCTCGATCCGAGGTGTCGTCGGTGACGCCCTGACCCGTGTGGAGACGAACGTCGACGACGCGGACGCATCCTGGAAGAAGGCTCTGGAGGCCTACGACGCTCTCGGGCTTGAGTGACTGACTGAAAGTGATGGTGGGGGCGCCCTGTGAGGGCCCCCACCATCGACATCAAGGTGGTAACAGTGGAAGAAAACAAGAGCCAGGAGGACAGGCAGCAGACGCGCCGAACCTTGTGGGGAAAGCTCGACGTCAGGGTTTCGCCGTATCTCTACATTGCGCCGTTCTTTGTCCTGTTCGCGGTGGTTGGCCTCTATCCCTTGCTGTACACGGCTTTCGTTGCGATGCACAAGTGGCATCTCATCAACGGCCAGGGTGCCTTCGTGGGGCTGCAGAACTTCGTGGATGTCATCCATCAGCAGCGTTTCTGGCAGGCGGTTCGCAACACCTTCTCCATCTTCCTGCTCTCCTCAGTTCCCCAGATGGTTGCTGCGGTTCTCATCGCGGCTGTCCTTGACGCCAACCTCAGGGCCAAGACCTTCTGGCGGATGGGTGTGCTGTTGCCCTATGTGGTCACGCCTGTGGCGGTGTCCCTGATCTTCGGCAAGATCTTCGCCGATGACTTCGGGGTCGTGAACTCGATTCTCACCTCCATCGGCATGGACCCCATCGCCTGGCACAGCGACACCCTCGCATCCCACTTCGCCATCGCCACCATGGTCAACTTCCGCTGGACCGGCTACAACACCCTGATCGTGCTGGCAGCCATGCAGGCCATTCCACGGGAGCTCTACGAGGCGGCCATCATCGACGGAGCCAGCCGGGTGCGCCAGTTCTTCCACGTCACCATCCCCATGATCCGGTCAACCATCATCTTCGTGGTTCTGACCTCCACCATCGGCGGCCTGCAGGTCTTCGATGAGCCCCGGATGTTCGACAACACAGGCGTGGGTGGGGCTGACAGGCAGTGGATGACGGTCACCATGTACCTCTACGAGATCGGGTGGGGAGCGCAGCGGAACTTCGGGCGTGCTGCGGCCATCCGCGCGGGCAAGGTTGTGGACCGCGACTCTGCCGTGCCGTCGACCAACACCGCGTCGGCTGGATACAGGCTGCGGCTCGGAACGCCCCC
>CAKZJI010000107.1 GCA_936941515.1 uncultured Propionibacteriaceae bacterium | reverse complement strand
TGGGTTCTGGGGATCCGGCTGGTCCGGGATCTGCTGCGTCGCGAAGGGCCAGCGCGCGGTGGTAGAGCAGCGCCAGAGCCATCGAAGGGGCCAGCGCCAGGTAGCTTGCCCCCGTCATCATGGCCCAGGCAGCCGGACGGGTGGGATCGCCCAGCAACCCCACCCAGGCCAGCGCGAACAGCAGCGTGCAGGCTGTGAGGCCGATGATCAGCGTGATCCTCCGCGACAGCGAAGGGCGCTGCTGCCAGCGGGCGAGGCGACGATCAGTTGCCTCGTGGAGCTGCCGTCGCAGCACCGCAGCCAATCCGGCGAAGGTGCCCACCAGAGAACCGAAATAGACCGATGCGCTGGTCCAGATGACGACGAAGACCCAGAACAGCGCCGGCTGCGCGACGACAACCCAGCCGACCCCGAAACCAGCCAGTGCGCAGACCCCGCAGCCTCCCAGAAGCACAGCGCTGGGAACGATCCACGACCAGAGGCTCATCGGTTCTCTCTGTCGGCCAGATCGGTGAAGAGGCCTCGCTGGTGGTAGCTGAGGACAAATGAGGCCGGCGGGACGATGGCCACGTAGCTCATGGCGGTGGTGATGGCCCAGTCCGCCAAGTCGGCAGGATCACCGAGCAACCCTCCGCAGAAGATCACGAACGGAAGCGAACAGGCTGCGATGCCGCCTACCGCGATGCCGATCCGCTGGGACAGGGGACGTTCCGGACGGGCCTGGGCCAGGTCCCTGAGGGCTTTGCCCCGGGTGCGCTCACGTAGCTCATGGCTGGTGACGACGAGGGCGGCCACCAGCGCGCACACATAGACCACCACGCTGACCCAGGTGAGCAAGAGCGTCAGGAAGACCCCCGGCTGCTGGGTGGCGGCCCAGCCTATGCCCAGGCCGGACAGGGCACACGCGGCGCATCCCCCCAAGGTGATGCCGGTGACGGTCCAGTTCCAATCCTGCATAGTCGCAGTCTGCCAGGCGAAAGTGTTCCTTTTCAGTTGAAGTGCCCATCATGGATGATCCGACAAGGACGTTCGTCGGTCCGACAGCTGCTTGAGGGCGCTCTCGACGTCTTCCTCAAGGCGTTGCCATGACCTCAGCCCCCGGACGGGGCCGCGCGTGTCCAGCCGTTGCAGCAACACCTCACGTTTTCCTGAGAACCGCCTCCTCTCCTGCGCCAGGCGCCTTCCCGACTGCTCACAGGCAGCGACGAGGGCCTGCTGCAGGATCTCCTTCGGGTTGGATGTCCGCTCAATGGACTGCAGTCTCGGAAGCCCCAGCTCTGCACGCCCTCGTGGTCGTCCGGCCACAGCACGGATGGCGTCCTCATCCACCAACAGCCATGCCTCTGTTTCCTGCACAGGTATGACCGGGACGTGGGGTATCTGTAGAGCCACGTTTTCAACGGCCTTTCGGATCTCATCTGCTCGTCTGTCCGGAGTCGGGGCGTCGGCATCTCTATGGATGAAGAGCAGATCTATGTCTGATTGCTCACTGAGAAGGCGATGCATCCTTTCGGCGAGCACTCCCTTTGTGATGTCGGTTGTTCCAATGGCCTCAGAAGCCCCAGCCTCCACCAGAAGAGTCTCCAGGTGGAGTGCCAGGCTCCGGTCTGACGGTCCCTCGCACATCAACACAAAATTGATGACGACGCTCATCACGCCAGGCCTTCGATGGATAGCAGAGATGTCGGCGGCTCTGTCAGGTAGTCAGACAGGGAGGACCTGGCCACCGTCTTGGTGTCCTGCCATGAGGCTCTCCAGGTTCCGGGAAGGGGCAGCAGGCGCATGGTGGTTGCGATGCTCTTGCCTCGACGGACCTTTGCCGGGACGGCGGCCAGCAGATTCTGCTTGTCCTGATGTTGGACAAGCAGTGGGGAATGAGTGTTGACCATGATCTGTCGCATAGGGTTCCCCGTGCCGGGAGGGGTGGAGGGTCCACGCCCAGGCTCTGGACGAGGTCCACCATCGTCTCGATCCTTCCCGGATGGATGCCGTTCTCCGGCTCCTCCATACACAGCAGACCTCCGATGGAGTCATCTGCACGCATAATGCACAGTGCCAGGAAACGCAGGGTGCCGTCAGACAGGGAACTGGCGGGCAGCAATGGGCCGGTTCCGATCCTGGCGAGCAGTGTGAGGCTGTCGCGGCGCTGATCGTAATCCACGACGAGCTCTCGGATATCGATCAGGGCTGAGGCCTCGGCAGCAACCTCTGAGTAGATGTCTGGGCCGTGGTCACGGGCCATCCGATAGAGGGTCGCAGCAAGATGAGCTCCCGAGGCGGTGGGATGAGGGTCCACCCCGGAACTGTCCGGATTCCTCATGGCCGATGGCTCCAGGGCCAACATCCGCCACTGCTGCATCTCCCGACGTGCCGCGAGGATCGTCTGGTCATCTGCTGTGGTGGTGGTGGACACGATCGTTCGTGGAGTCCGAGCGGCGGGGGAGGGCCGTGGCTTGCCCCGACTTCCACCGTCCTGATGCACTGCGATCAGCACCTCACCGTCCTCCTCGACGGAGGTCGATATGTAAGCTGCGCCGGAACGGCGGCCATGGACCACGGCATCTCGGAAGTTCTTCTTGCTGTGCGACCAGGGGAGATGCCGGTGAGCTGCCCCGAGGTTGATGTGTGTCAGGCTCTCGTGCTCCAGCACAATTCGGCCGGTCTGGGGAAAACCCGACTCGGGGAGCAGATAGCGCAGCCTCAAGTCGTAACGCAGGAAGGTGGTTGTTGGTTCGGCTGGACGGCCGAAGTCGTCGGTCACCTTGTCCGGCACGATCATCTCGACTCCCAGAGACATCACCGGGGAGTCATCATCCTCAGCATTGTTCCAGAACAGCGAGGCGGGTTCGATGACCTTGTCCCCGCTGCTGCGCAGCCTTTTGACAGCCTCCATGAATGGATGATCTGCCAGGAGCGACAGGAACTCGATGACGTCAAACACGTTTGACTTGCCCACTGAGTTCGGTCCGGCGATGCAGGTGTAGGGACCGAAGTACACATCCAATCCCAACAGGTTCTTGAAACCATCCACCTCTAAGCGGGTAAGCATGCACCAAGACTATCCTCGGAGCCCCTCCGAAGCCGGACGGAGTGAGGCTGGTCTGGTGATGAGTCTGGGCCAGGACTGCGGGATCGCCCGACGCTGGTCGTTTCCTGCCGTCGCGGAGGATGAGATGATGGGCGACATGTCGCTCAACCTGCCCACCCTGCCCCATGGTCGGCGATACGGCTTCGTGCTGCTGGTCATCGCGGTGTTGGCCGTCATCGTCCAGGTGCCCGGGAACACCGTCATCGCGGTGCTTCTGCCGCCGATAGCGCTTCTGCTGAACGGCATCCGGCTGCGGGGACATCGTGGCGAGTGGACGGTGTGGCTGTGGATGGCGCTCATGCTCGTGCCGTCGTTCATCGCGATGCTTCGCTATGAGGCCCTGCAGGACCGCAGCTACTTCATCGTCTCCCTGGCGCTGGTGTTCTTCGCGCTCGTGGTGTTGCGGGGAAGCGATGGTCAGGATGGCGCCCGCTGGCTGATGCGCAGCCTCCAAGCCGGGCTGGTTGTGCTGGCGCTGATCGGCGTCGCCGAGGTGATCACCAACTACAAGCTGCTGTTCATCCGCTACCCGAACTCCGTGGTTGCCTCATGGGTGGATGCGAACCGTTTCTGGACCACATCCATGTATCCCAACTACAACGACTTCTCCGTGGCGTTGGTGGTGCTGTCGCTGTTCCTGGCCGCGCGGTTCCTGGTGAAGCCGGGCAGTGTCGTCGTGCAGGTGTGGCGAGTCGTCGCGGTGCTGGCCATGGCCGCGTGGGTCCTCCACATGGGATCGCGTGGGGCGCTGGTGGGTTTGGCTGCCGGCCTTGCGATCCTGGTGATTCTCACCCAGCGGCGACGCGACATCACATCAGTGCCCGCCTGGCTTCTGACGAGCTTCTTTGCCGTGGTCATCACGGGAGCGCTGGTGCTGTCCCAGACCGCCTTCGTCCAGGACGAGGACACCGACGAGCGGGCACTCATCCTGGGCAGGCTCTGGCATCTGGCGACGGTGGACCCGTCCGTGCTCCTGTTCGGCTTCGGCTCCCCCGAGCAGCTTGACCGCTACGCCCGGGGCATCCTGGATGCGGCCCTGGTTAATCCCCACAACATCATTGCTGAGACTTTCCTGTGGGGAGGCGTTTTCGGCTTCGTCGGCTTCACGACCTGCTGGTGCTACATCGCATGGCAGGCGGTGCGCAACCGCACCGGGGCCAGCTGGTATGCGATGGCGGCTGTGACGACCTCCCTCGCGATGCCACTGCTGGGCGTCACCCCCAGCGTCATCCTGCACTACATGTACCCGCAGCTGCTGATGATCGCGGCGATTGCCACCTTCGACCCCGCGACACGCGAGGCAGCTAGGACGTGAGGCGACGCTGGGCCCTGGCATCCAGCGCAGCAGCCGTGATGACCCAGCCGAGCGCGGCCACGGCCACGGTGATGATGATCCGCGGCAGCCTGCCCGACTGCTGATCGACCATCGCCGGGTCGGCGGGAGTCGCTGCCGTATACGTGAACGACAGCGGCGGCTGGTAGTCCCTCTTCGTCGCGTCGGCGACCCGTATGAATGCCGACGTGTAGTCCTCTGCGAGCTGAGCTGCCTCTTGCGGGGTGTTGCCCTTCGCCTTGAAGACCAGCGTCAGCGCGCCAGCCTGCTTGATCTCGACGCTGGTGCGCAGGGAGGCGTGATCCAGGTCGGGATGCTTCTTCAGCACCTCCTGGAACACGTCGGGATTGGTTTTCGCGACGGTCAGGTCCGAGGCCACCAGCGGCTCCACCAGAGCTGACTGCTGGGTTGCCTCCGCCTCCGACGTCACCGCCGGCACATTCGGCACCAGCGCCACCTGCGACTCGTAGCTGTACGGCGCGGTGAACGTCCACACCAGTCCGGCTATCACCAGGATGGCCGGCGTCACGAGCGCGGGAAGCGCATGGCGCAGCAACCGGCCGACGTAACCTCGCAGGTCGATGATGGTGGTCTCAGATTCACGCTCTGTCACAGGGACATCGTAGACGGCGACCCGCGGCTAAGCTATGCCACGCCCCGACCCCTAGTCTCCTGAGGTGCCATGGCCCGCGTCATCTACCACCATCCTCTGCCGCTCGACCGCGACGGCGCATCGGGCAGCAGCATCCGCCCGGTCAGGATGCTGACCGCCCTGGAGTCCCTCGCCGAGGTGTGGCCCATCGCAGGCACCTCTGCCGAGCGCGCCCGTCGCATCGCCGAGGTGCGGGCCCGCGTCTCCGGCCTCGTCGTGCGGCGGCTGTTCGAGCAGGGTTCGACGGTCAAGGAAGGCGACATCCTCTACAAGATCGACCCGGCGCCCTACGAGGTCGAGCTCGCCAGCGCCGAGGCGGCCCTCGCCCGCACCGAGGCCGCCCTGGTCCTGGCGAGCCAGCAGGCCGAGCGCCTGGAGACGCTGCTCTCGCGGGCGACCGCGAGCCAGGCCCAGTACGACGCCGCCTTCGCCGCGAAGAAGCAGGCGGAGGCCGAGGTCGCCGGCGCCAAGGCGACCCGCGACCGGGCCAAGCTCAACCTCTCCTGGACGGACGTGCGCGCGCCG
>CAKZJI010000106.1 GCA_936941515.1 uncultured Propionibacteriaceae bacterium | reverse complement strand
AGGCAGGATGGATCGCGTGCGGAGGTACTCAAGCTCGCACTGTACAAGCTGCGCCGCCGGACCATCCACGGTCATACTCCGGTCGAAGAAGATCCCGTACACGTGGCCGGTCCGCATCGATTCGAAGTTGAGGTCGTAGCGGACCCGTCGGAACGTTGGCATCCGTTGGGCCGAGGTCAGGCCCAGCGTGTCGCGAATATAGGCGTCCAGGTCGGTGAGCCCAGCAGGTGCTGGCTGATACTTTTCGCCCCGGCGGGTTGCGTCCTCCGCAAACCACTTCCGCTTGATCGTGTATCCCCCGGTCGACAAGGGGATGAACGAAACATAGCCACGTTCTTCGGGCGGCTCCGGCACTGCGAACAGGTAGTTGAGGTAGTCCCAGGCCTGGAACTCATCCGCATACTCGGGGATGAATCCCGCCCAGTCACCCTCGCGTACCACCTGATACAGGCGTAGCGTGGTCGACCAGATATCCGTTTCGAGCGGGAGCGTGTACTTGTGCTCGATCTCCTCACCTGGAAACAGGCGCCTGTAGTAGCACTGGTGATTGTTGAGGAACAGCGAGTGCTTCCGATGCAGTTCCGCAGCAACGCGTGACAGTTCGGCGTCGGAGGAGTCATCGAACGGTTCCGCGTGAAGGCGGACGAATAGCGCGTCCGAGACCATGTGCCGCAAGGCTACGAAGACGTGTGCACCATCCGCGTCGCGCGCCAGTAGCCACAGCGGTGTCAGCATAGCAATGCCCCCTAAGGCGTCGCCCGCCAACATGCCTTCGAACAACTGTTCCCATGGAACAGACCGGGAGAGTCTTCCGTTGGTGACAGTGGTCGTAGCCCGCACGCGCCAGTCGAGCCTCAGCGTGTGCATAGCTCCGGGATCTTCGACCCTGGGAGCAAGAGCTTCCTCGGGAACCTTCACGAACGTGAGGGACTTGATGTCCAGCGGACCGGCAATGCTCTCGCCAAGTCTTCGGGGCCCGACGACCAGTGTCAGTGACGCTTGTCTCATGCCTTCACCACCTCTCCGTCGGCAATCAAAAGACGATCGCCGGATGGGGCGTCCGCCACAGCTGCGGGCACCCCTGCTTCACGCAACAGAATCGCGAGATGACACAGCGCAGACCCGTGTTCGAAGACGAATCCCGCCACGCGGCCGATGAGAGTTGACAGCACGGCGTAGGGATGGGTGGCCACGATGATTGGCGGACAGTCCATCGCGTCCAGTCGAGCCAGGGTCGCTGCGATCACGCCGTGGTCTGAGACATCGATCGACTTGTCAATGCTGACTGCGGGGCCAACCGACAACCGTCGCAACTCACAGTCGTGCTCCCGCAGGTCAAGCACGTCGCCGACGGCCGCCCCCGGGGCCATGAGGCGGCCAGTAACTGGCACCGCGCTCTCGCCGCGCGAGTAGTCGATGCAGAACACCTCGCCACCCGACAGGGCCCACTCGACGGTTAATGCACCCAGTTCTTCGCGGAGCGCATGCGTGACTGAGACGAGCGCCGTGGCGTGGGTCGCCACGACTTCCACCAACTCGGGGGACACGCCCGATGCGTTGGTGATCCTGTTGTCTGTGAGGGTGAGGTGACCCACCGTGGCCGTACCACGGTTGAGGGCCATTAGACCCTCGGGTGTCACTTCCATGAGAACGACGCCGTCAACTGCCATGGTGATCGCTCCCGCCTCGCCTTGTATGAACTCTCGCAGGATGACGTGAGTCACCTGACCGGGAAGGAGCGCTGTCGTATGAGCTCGGAGAGTAGCGACTACCTCTGAACGGGGTAGGAGCACCTGCCGCGTGTTCGAGTTGAAGTCAGCAACGATCTGGGGGGTGCGCGCAGCATCAAGGAAGGCCAGGAGGGCATCGGCATTGTCGGCGAGACCTGCGGCGTTGTACTCAACGACCACGCCTGCGCCGGAGGTGGCTCCCAAGGATCGGGCCAGTTGGTGTGCTGGCCTCCGCTTCATGACGTACGTTGCCCGGATCCCGGTGACGTCGCCCCAGTCACCAGCTACCTCATCGTCACCGTACAGGTCTGTCACCTCCAAGTGAGCTTCCGGGAGGACGTTGACGTTCAATGCAGTCACCGGGCGCACCTGCAGCAGCCAAGCCACGCCTGCCGCATCAACAGCCCATTCCATGTCGACGTCCTCACCCCGCTCAATACGGAGTTCGCGTGCCATTGCTTCAACTCCAGCGAGGGCCGCTGGGCGTGATGAAAGTGGCTCGCCACTACGCCACGAGGCACCGTCCTCCGCGCCACTCATTAGGTCATCAGCCAAGCCCTCAACCCAGGCCAACTCCACATTGTCCCCAGCGGTGAAAGCGACACCTGCTTGAGTAGGTTCGACCATGACTTGAACAAAAAGCGCTACCTTTGGCAAGGAGTAGTCGCCGTCACGAATGCGAGCAGCGATAGAGGCGGCCTCGAACCCAGTTCGCCATGCCTCCTCCACCGCGTCGATCACGTCCTCGGGTTCCTCAAGGCCGAGGATGCTTCGATATATCCCAGCTCGGCTCGAAGCGTAGCTGTCCTCGTCCAGGGCAGAGGACCTGACAGCGAGTCGCGCGCCAGGATTCTCGACGAGGAGCCGTGTCACACGCCAGGAGAGCAGGTCGCGACTTCGTTCGGGCAGTCGACACGGGGCAACAAGTTCCTGGAGGTCCGCGACGTCATCAAGGAGGAACGCGCCTACCGTGGCTTTGATCCCCTGGAGGACTCGAGTTAGCTCATCACGCACCTGTGGGGTCAGCATGGAGTCCAGAAACTCGACGGGGATGGCGAACGCATCAGGCACAGGGTGGGAAGAGGAGTGCTTGGCCAACGTCGCGAACTTGCCTCCGACGTGCCCACCGATACTGGAACCGAGCCTGGGTAACTGGGAACGAGCTTCGGTTTTGAGGAAGTCCTTGTGGATGTCGCTAGACCTGGGGCCCACCGCCCCTTGGTACTTGCCTTCATACAGGTCGATGTCACCAACCGGATGCCACCAGATCATCTGACCAATCTCCATCCCGGGGTAGACCCTTAAGGGGTGTGCCGCAAACAACTGGAGCGTCCACTGGCCGACGAATCCTATGTCCCCCAACTCGGCTGAGAGGTTGATGAACAGTCCTAGTCGGGCCACGGACGACCTCGCAGTGAAGGTTGGAGCGAACCGAACGCTGCCCAGACGCTCCAGCGTGTGGGCCAGGTACAGCTTGCCGGGTTCCAGCACGAAGCCCTCGGGAGGAATCGTGATCTCCTCGACCTCGTTGGGCTCACGTGGATCCAGTTCATCCGAAACATACCGACGCAGACGGCGGCCAAGCCGAAAGTTGTAACTGTTCGGGTTGACGTGCTCGGCGATGAAGGGATCAATAACGATCTCGCCACGCTCACGGGCAGCGATAATCTCTGGTCCGGTCAGAATCATGGACGTGGACTTCCGCCAGAGTTAATGAGGGTCACGTTAGGAGTCCTCCCAAGGGACCTTCAGACAGTACTCTAGCATTCAGTTCACTCTGCCGACCGGCTTGGTGTCAAGTGGTGGAAGCAACGAGTAGACGTTCGTATGCTTCGCGTGGGGTGAGCCATCCCAGGGCTGCTCTGGGGCGTTCATTGAGCTCTTCGGCGATGGCGTTGAGGTAGGGCTGGTGTGTGGTGATCCGGGTGCCTTTGGGCAGGTACTCACGGATCAGCCCGTTGGTGTTCTCGTTGGTTCCCCGTTCCCATGGAGAACGAGGATGAGCGAAGTACACCTTCATGTCGGTTGCCAGGGTGAGCGCGGCATGACGGGCCATCTCCGAGCCCTGATCCCAGGTCAAAGAACCCCGCATCACATCTGGGATGGTGTTGATGTGATCGATCAACACATCACACAAACCCTCGGAGTTCTTCCCCAATGGCAGAGCCAGGATCGTCACGAACCGGGTGGTGCGCTCTACCAGGGTCGCTGCCGCTGAGGTGCCATGGGCCCCGATGATCAGGTCACCCTCCCAGTGCCCTGGGACCCTACGATCATCCACATCCTCGGGGCGGTCATCAATGCTGACCATCCCCACGATCGGATGGGTGCGCTGCCCCACCGGGCGACGCGGCCTGCGTCTGGTGCGCTTCGAGCGCAGCATGATCCCGTGACGGGCCAGTTCTCCTTTCGGGAGGGCATAGATCCAGGTGTAGACGGCCTCGTGGGACACAACCGCTCCTTCGGCACTCGGGGAGCCCTTGCACGGATCTCTAGACTGCCATCACAAGCCTCCGCCCGGAGTCTCCCGACGATTTGGCGGGGTGTCCTGGAACGCTTCAAATCCGCCAGCACCCGGGCCTTGAGGACCGGATCGGCATCGATCTTGCGGGTCTTTGGCCTGGACCGGCGTTTCTGGGCTTTCACATCAGCTGTCACCGGCTGATACCCACACTTCCCGCCGTTGCGGCGTATCTCCCGAGATACCACGGACACCGATCTACCAATCCGATCCGCAGTCCGCCGCAGCGAGCATCCTTCCTTCAACCCCTTAGCGATAGCCGCCCGGTCCTGTACCGTCAACATACGCCGCACCAACAACCCCTCCCCGACAAGCACTGTTGCTACGACCCTATGACACCGCCATCGTCAAGGGAGTGAAAGGCCGCCGAGGTATGGGAATGCTGTGGCTCGCAGTTGGTTTTTGGGCTGTCTCTGAGCTTGTGGAAGCGGTAGCTTCCCGGTTGATGACCTCTGGCCACGATGAGGCGGTGGTCACCGTAGTTGTGCCTGGCTTCCGCAACTCCGACCCGCGTCACCCTAACTTTTTGAATCGTTGGAGAGCCAAGGTTGCGTTGCGTACTGCCCGGCATTATGGCTCACGGACTCGGATCCTAGTTTGTGGCGGTGACCCAGTTGGAACTGGAACCCCGGAAGCTGATCTACTATTTGCTGAACTGAGGCGCATCGGTTTTCTAGGGCCTATCGACGTGGAGAGGGAATCTCGTAGTACATTCGAGAACTCGCGATGCATCGCGCCGCTGCTAAAGGATGCTGAACGCGTTGCAATCGCCTCAAACCCGCTGCATGGGCTGAAGCTCAGGATATATCTGATGCGTGAAAGTGAGCGGTTTCGGCGTCGATTTGTTCCTTCAACGGACTTTCGGTTATGGGAGTGGGGGATATTGCGGGTGGGTACAGCTGCTGTTGGTATTTGTGATTTGTTTCGGGTGTATTCCTCGGTAAAGTTCGTTCGTGGAAGGCTGAGCGATGGTGAATCCCCCTGAGGGGGAGGGTTCGGTGATCATGCTGTTTTGCAGCAGGTCTCCTTATTGCCTAAAATTTGGCTGTTGTTTGACTATGTCTCCGAATGTTGAGACTTATTTATAGGAGGGTCAAAAGCAGTGAAACTCCTTGCTGGATCCGGCTGATGGCAGCTGTTAATAACCCCCTGGGGTTCCATATATTTGCCAGCGATATCACGTCACTCCATGGTAGATGCTCGCGGGGGAGTCAGCATCGTCTCAGGTAGTCTTTTTCCTGGCTTGCTGCATCTGTTGCCTGCTGAATACGGAGGGTTATTCATGGGGAGATCAGAAACGGCGAAATCCCTTGTCAGAGTCCGGTTGCTAGCAGCTTGTGAATAA
>CAKZJI010000105.1 GCA_936941515.1 uncultured Propionibacteriaceae bacterium | reverse complement strand
GAGCGCCTGGCTCTCTTTCACGGCCGACCGCATCGCCGACGTGACCGCCGTGCAGCGCCTCGAGACGGCACTCCTGTTCCATCAGGACAGCCCGACCGTGCGCCTGCTCCACGGCAACGGCGGCGATCACGACTGGCACACGGATCAGGCGCCCTTCGCGGACATCCCCGCCGTCGACCTCGGCGGCACCTACGCGAAGGTGGCCGAGCAGTGGCAGGTGGCCCTGCGTTGGCCCACGGTGAACGGCGCCGGCCCGCAGGGCTTCGTGTTCACGGTGACGGTCGACGGCCAGGACACGACCGCCATCGGCATTCCCGACGTCGGCGCCTCGCCGCGGCCGTCCGCCCTCCGTCGGGCTCGCCGAGCGCCGCCGCGAGGTCGGCGGCCATGAGCGCGGCCGTCCCCCGGTAGAACGCGAACGCGCTCTGCGACATCCGCTCGGCGCGCAGCGAAATGAGCTCCTGGAGGCGGGTGGAGTTCTGCTCCCTCAGGATGCCCAGCGGATCCCGGCTCCCAGGCGGCAGCTCGGCCAAGGTGGAACGGGGAGTCTCCTGGCGGCGCCTGCGGCCGGAGACCACTAAGTCGGGTGTCGATGGCCGTGGGCGTGATGGCATGCTGCGTACACTATCGCGCGCAGCCGGGCACCGAAAAGGGAGACGTCGTTTCTGGCAAGTCGCACGACCCAGCAACCCGCTCAGGCAATAGGATTCCTCGTGATGCGGGGATGTTTCCCGTCGGCGCTGTCGACCCATCCCGGCCCAAGGAGACCTACCATGACAATCACACTCGAACGCAGGCGCACCGGCTGGGACATCGTCCTCGGACTCGTGCTGGTCATCCTCGGATTCATGGTCCTGGGCAACGCCGTGCTGGCCACGGCCGTGTCCGTGCTCTGGATCGCCTGGCTCACCCTGATCGGTGGGGTGATGATGATCATCGTCGCGCTGGTCTCGATCCGCGCAGGCCTGTCCTGGTCCACCCTCCTCGGCGGTGCCGCCCTGGCAGTCCTGGGCCTGTTCATGCTGCGCAACCCCCTCGTGGCCGCCATCGCGCTGACCATGATGGCCGGGGCCATCTTCTTCGTCTCCGGTGTGGTCCGTATCGGCCTGGCCTTCACCGTCCCGGCCCACAAGTGGGTCTTCATCCTCGGCGGACTGGTCTCCATCGTCCTGGCTCTGTGGATCCTGCTCAACCCGGCCGCCGCGACTCTGAAGCTGCTCGGCATCCTCCTCGGCGTCCAGGTCCTCAGCGAGGGCATCACCCTCATCCTCTCCGGGCGGCTGCGTATCGTCGACGCCACCGCCACGAAGGACAATGTCGACCCCGCCACGCAGAACGCTGCCGCCTGAGGGTGCGCGAGCCGGCTCCGAGCGCCCGTCGGCTGTGAACGGGTCCTCCGGGAAGCGCCGCGCAGGAGCGTCGCGATCGGTGCGCACGCGGCTGGGTTCTTGGTTGGCGGCGCATCCGGCCGATGTGGTGGACGTGTTCGTCTATGTCGTGATTCTCAATCTGGCCATCGAGTACCTGCCGACGGTCATCAGCGAGAGCTTCTCGCTCTCGCTGCTGACCGCGCTCCTGCTCAAGGTCACTCTCGAAGTGGTCCTCCTGGTCAAGGGCGCGGTGATGGCGCGCCTTCGCACGGCCGCAACGCGGCGAGCCAGGACAACCGCGGCCGTGATGCTCTGGGCAGTGGCCGCCGGAAGCAAGCTCATCGTGCTCTGGCTGATCGAAGCCACCTTCGGCGGCTCGGTCAGCCTGGGCGGATTCATCCCCGTGACACTGCTCGTCGTCACGCTGCTGCTCTCGCGCACAGCCCTTCGACGCCTGCTCTACCCAGAAGCGTCCTGAGCTGCGCCGATCAGGGGGTGACGATCGCGAAGTCCGGGTCGGGGGCGTCGAGCACGGACATGAGGCGCCAGAGTGCGTCGGCATCACCATCGACCCGTATGCCGAGGTCAGCCAGCTCTGACATCGACCCCGCTCCCACCAGCAGCGCAGGCAGCGCCAGACGCGGCATCCGCAGGCTCACATCAGCCGCGTGCGCCTGCTTCGCGGTGGTGTAGGTGAGCACACCGTTGACCAGCCGCAGCCGGTAGCGGCCATCCTCGGCGAGGTCGATGTCGATCTCGATGTGCTCGTTCCACGCCCTCGGGCCGTTGACCCGCACGGCGATCGCGCCGAACAGCTGGGTCGGGGACAGCGAAGCGAGCAGGTCAGCGGACAGCGCCGCGGTCGGACTGCCGAAGCTGCCGTGCCGCAGCTCGTGAGCACCGGAGAGGTACGCGCAACGCCACGTGCCGTTCTCGGCTCCGAAGCCCAGCTGCTCGAAGGTGGCGGCGAGCAGCTCCTTGCCGGGAGCATGGTCCGGCTCGGCGAACACCAGGTGCGAGGCCAGCTCGGCCGCCCAACGGTAGTCGCCGGCCTCGAAGGCGCCGCGCGCAGCCGTGAGGAGCGCGTCGACCCCGCCCATGGCGGCAACGTAGCGCACGGCGCGCTGCACCGGTGGGTGCTGCCACAGGTTCGCCGGGTTCGCGTCGTACCACCCCATGTACCGCTGATAGATGGCCTTGACGTTGTGGCTGACCGAGCCGTAGTACCCGCGGGTGTGCCACGCGGCCTCCAGTGCCGGTGGCAGCACCATCGCCTCGGCGATCTCGCTGCCGACCATCCCGGCGTTCATCATCCGCAGCGTCTGGTCGTGCAGGTAGCCATACAGATCCCTTTGCAGCGAGAGGTAGGCGCGCACCTCATCGCAGCCCCACGTCGGCCAGTGGTGGGAGGCGAAGGCGACATCGGTGACATCGGCGAACATGTCGATCGTCTCGCTCAGGTAGTCCGACCAGGGCTGGGCGTCACGGACCATGGCGTCTCGGATGGTCAGGATGTTGTGCATGGTGTGCGTCGCGTTCTCCGCCAGGCACAGCGCACGGAAGTCCGGGAAGTAGAAGTGCATCTCCGCCGGCGCCTCGGAGTTCGGCGTCATCTGGAAAACCATCCGCACCCCATCGATCACCTCCTCCTGCCCGGTGGACCTGACCTCGAGAGTCGGGTGGATCAGGCTGATCGTGCCGGTCGAGGTCGTCTGCGCCAGACCAGCGCCCACCTGACCGGTCGGGCTGCGGTCCAGGGCCGCGCCGTACATGTACCCCGCCCGCCGCGCCATCGCCGTCGCGGCGTAGACATTCTCCGAGATGGCGTGCTCGGCGAAATGCTCCGGCGCCAGCACCGGCACCCGCCCCGAGTCGACATCCTCCTGGGTGGTCACACCCTTCACCCCGCCGTAGTGGTCCACGTGACTGTGCGTGTAGATCACCCCGCTCACCACCCGCTGACCGCGATGCTCCCGATACAACGCCAGCGCCGCCGCGGCCGTCTCCACACTGATCAACGGGTCGATCACGATCACGCCCTGCTCGCCCTCGACAAGAGTCATCACCGACAGGTCGAACCCGCGCACCTGATAGATCCCGGGGACCACCTCGAACAGACCGTGCTTGGTCAACAGCAGCGACTGGCGCCACAGACTGGGGTTCACCGTCTGCGGAGCCTCACCTTCCAAGAACGCGTAGGAACCCATGTCCCACACCACTTTTCCCTCCGCATCGCGCACCACCACAGGCTCCAGAGCACCGATGAACCCACGAGACGCAGCCTCGAAGTCGGCAGTATCAGTGAACGGCAGCGACCTGGACAACTCGCTGTGCCTCTCGACAATGGGGGCACTGAACGCCTTCGCCGTCACCTCCGCCGACGGGACTGCTGCACGATCGGGTGACAGGTTGGGTCACGCAGCCTGAGTGGCTGGTGTGGTCATGATGGTCTCGTACTCGATGGGGGTCAATCGCCCGAGAGCGGCCTGTCGACGACGTCGGTGGTAGGTCCGCTCGATCCAGGTCACGATCGCGATCCGGAGCTCCTCACGGGTGGTCCAGGAGCGGCGGTCGAGGACGTTCTTCTGCAGCAGTGAGAAGAACGACTCCATGGCCGCGTTGTCGCCAGCCGCGCCGACACGGCCCATCGATCCGGCCATGCCGTGACGGTTGAGCGTACGGACGAACTTCCGGCTTCGAAATTGACCAGGTTCAACCGGTCGATGCAACACCAGCTTGTTGGTGCAAGAGTAGATGCTCGTTAAAGACTTCCGCTGGGGTCTTCCAGCCCAGTGATTTTCGGGGTCTGGTGTTCAGCGCGTGAGCGACGGCTTCGATCTCCTGGGCGGACCAGCGGGACAGGTCGGTGCCTTTGGGGAAGTACTGCCGCAGCAGCCCGTTGGTGTTCTCGTTCGTGCCACGTTGCCACGGCGACTGGGGGTCGGCGAAGAAGACCGGGATGCCGGTCTCGACCCGGAACTGGGCGTGGGCGGACATCTCCTTGCCCCGGTCCCAGGTCAGTGATCTGGCCAACTCGGTGGGCAGGCCGGCCATCGTGCGGGCCAGGGCATCCTTCATCGTGAGGGCGCCGTACCCGGCCAACGCCGGCCCGTTCTTGACGCTCTCCTTGTGCCGGTATCCCTCCTCACGGGGCAGATGGACCAGCATCGTGTACTTGGTGCTCCGGTCTACGACGGTGCCGATCGCCGAGCGCTCCAGGCCGATGAGGAGGTCACCTTCCCAATGGCCAGGCACGGCCCGGTCGGCGGCCTCGGCGGGACGTTCGCTGATGAGCGTCTCGGGGGTGACGTGTGCCCACGTCTTGCGCCGTGACCGCTCCCGTGGCGCGCGCAGCGCCCGACCGGTGCGCAGGCACCACACGAGCTCGCGCTTGAGCGCGCCACGACCCTGGATGTACAGCGACTGATAGATCGCCTCGTGGCTGATGCGCATGGACTCATCATCGGGGAAGTCGAGCTTGATCCGGTTGGCGATCTGCTCCGGGCTCCACGCCAGCGACCACGGCCTGTCCTTGCGGTGCGGCTTGTTCCGCCCGGTGAACCGTGGTGGCCTCGGCCCCAGGACCGCGGTCCCGTCCGGCAGGCTGACCTGCCCGGCCAGGCGCTCCTGCACGTACTCGTGCAGGAGCGGGTTGGCCACGAGCTTGGCGATCTTGGGTCGCTTGGCGGCCATGTCAGCCTTCCACTGCGCCACCGACGCCCGGTACTCACGCGTACCCCCGCGGGTCGCCGCATTGCGACGCAACTCCCGCGACACCGTCCCAGGATCACGGCCGATACGGCGGGCGATCTCACGCACTCCCTCGCCCTGCGCGCGAAGCAGCGCGATCTCCTCACGCTCAGCGAATGACAGATACCGGCCCGAAGGCTGAAACTTCAGATCGAACGGCGCCATCCCGCCAGCGTTGCGGAACCACCGAGCGCCCACCGCTGGCGCCACGCCGATCACGCCGCAAGCCTCCTCAGGCAACAGCCCCGCAGCGATCTGCTCCCAGAACGCCACCTCGACATTCCGCTGGAACTTCGGATGACCCGGCGACCTCAACTTCGGACGAACCGCCCGATCTGCTGCCTGCTGACGACGAACCACTGAACACCTCCACGACGAGGTGTTGCGACGACCAGTTGAATCCGCCTTGGGCTCCTTTGTCGCTGTGATGGACCAGCTGTGAGAGGTCTCGATGATCGCGC
>CAKZJI010000104.1 GCA_936941515.1 uncultured Propionibacteriaceae bacterium | reverse complement strand
CAAGGCCGTCATAGCCCACTTCGGCGTGGAGCCAGATAGCCTAGAGACCATCCTGAATCGAGTATTAGGTAACTGATATGTCCCGCCCTATCTTGCATCTTGTCCCCACCCAACCCGGCTTGGCCACCGACGGCACCGCGCAACGCCTGCTGGAGGAGCTGGGAGACAAGGCCACCTGGCTCGATGTGAGCCCCTGCTTCTCAGGCGACGCCGCTAGGATCGCTCGGGATCCTGAGGAGGCGATCTCGGCAGCTCTGAAAGCGGTTGAGGCTGCTGACGGCGATGTGCTGGTCACCACAGCGCAGTTGCCCTCTGCGCTTCAGCCCATCGCCTTCAGGCTTCAGGCACGCCTTGCAGTGGAGCTCGGCGCTGGCATGGTGCTCGTGGTTGCCACCGAGGATGGCGCCTTGGAGCGGGTGGCCCGGGCTGAGGCTGAACGCTGCCATGCGACTGTCATCGGGACGCGGCTCGCGGGAGGTGACTGGACGGGGTGCCCAGCTGGTGACGCAACTGGATACCGTGTTCTGAACGGGGAGCTTCCCACCGGTGACGTCACCCAGCGGCGCGTCACCGGTGATGAGAGCATCAGCGAGGTTCTCGGTCAGTTGACTGCGGACTCCTGCCTGGTCATACCCGCAGACCGCACAGAGCTTCTCGTGGGTTTGACGATTGCGTTCGCCGCGGGACATCGGCCGCTGCCAGCCGCTGTTGTACTGCTGGGAGAGGTTCCCGACTCGGTCCCCCGGACATGGCGTCGGTTTGCACCCAGCATTCCGCTGGCCCAGATCAGCCTCGACGGGCCTCTGACTGTGGATGGGGTGTTGTCCCGCGCTCGCCGGGTGCACACCGAGCGCCTGGTGACGCCCTTGTTCTTCCAGCGACGGCTTCAGGATGATGCCCGGGCCGTGAACCAGCACATCGTGCTCCCGGAGGGCACCGAGCCACGCATCGTCAAGGCCGCCGCGGAGGTGCTACGGCTGGGCGGTGCCCGGCTGACTCTGCTGGGCCGACCCGAAGCTGTGCGGCAGGTGGCCCAGGCCGAAGGTGTGGACATCTCCGCCGCCGCTGTCATCGACCCCGAGACGGACCCGCTGCGCGACCGGTTCGCTGACGAGTACGCCGAGTTGCGGGCCAAGAAAGGGGTCACGCGCGAGCAGGCTCACGAACGGATGGCGGACGTGTCCTACTTCGGCACCATGATGGTGCGCGACGGGCTGGCCGACGGCATGGTCTCGGGTGCGGTGAACACCACCGCGCACACGATCCGTCCCGCATTCGAGGTGATCAAGACCAAGCCGGGAGTGGCGGTGGTCTCCTCCCTATTCTTCATGTGCCTTCCTGATCGCGTGCTGGGTTTCGGTGACTGCGCCGTGAACCCGAATCCAACAGCGGAGCAGCTAGCTGACATCGCGGCGGCATCCGCGGTTACGGCGGAGCAGTTTGGGCTGACCCCGCGGGTCGCGTTGCTGTCCTATTCAACAGGCACCTCCGGCACAGGCCCAGATGTTGACCTCGTCGCCGAGGCGGCTAAGTTGCTGAGGGAGAAGGCTCCCGGGCTTCACGCTGACGGCCCGCTGCAATTCGATGCGGCCGTCGACGAGACGGTAGGTCGTTCGAAAGCCCCCAACTCCCCCGTCGCCGGCCGGGCCAATGTGCTCATCTTCCCCGACCTGTCAGCTGGCAACGCTGCCTACAAGGCAGTGCAGCGCACGGCTGGTGCCCTGGCGATCGGGCCAGTGCTGCAAGGGCTCAACAAGCCCGTGAACGACTTGTCACGAGGTGCCCTGGTGGAGGACATCGTCAACACCATCCTCATCACCGCTATCCAGGCGGGACGTGAGGGCTGATCCCAACTGCTCAGCAGCGCTCACCCCAGCCCCTCGGCGCTGAAGCACGTCACTGGCTGGCAACCGGCCAGTGGCACGCTCAGCTGGGGGTGTATTTTGCCCCAGAGGCCGCGCTTGGCAGTGTGCTCTGCAACCTGGAGTGGGGGAAGGTGGTGCAGACCGTCGTGCGGGTCCGTATCTTCACACCCGTCCGGGAAGCCGCCAACCTCGGGAAGTCTGGTCGAGCCAGCCCAGTTCGGTGAGCTCTGAGGCAGCCGCCAGCACCTCTGGGATCCTGAGGCCGACTGTGGCTGCCAGCTGTGCTGCAGTGGCCTCCACTCCGATGGGGACTGCCTCCCGAACAGCCCGGAGCCGCTCCGGCAGGGAGTCGATGGGACGATCCTTTCCTCTCAGCTGGGGCTCATCACCGGCGTTCAGGGGGTTGAGCAGAGTGGTGATCTGCTCAGCTGACTCGACGAGGGTGGCAATGCCCTCACGGATCAGGTGATGCGGGGTCTCGGAAAGCGACGAGGTCACGGGGCCAGGGACCGCCATCACCACCCGCCCCAGCTCCGCCGCCCAGGATGCGGTGTTTCGGGCACCGGATCTGGCTCCCGCCTACACAATCACAGTTCCCCGGCTCAGTGCCGCGATCAGACGATTTCGTCCCAGGAAGCTGGCACGTATGGGCCGGCAGCCCGGCGCGAGTTCTGTGATGACGACTCCGGTTTCCTGGATGCTCTGACGCAGGCTGTGGTGCGTTGCAGGATAGGTGAGGTCAATGCCGGTGGCCATCACCGCCATCGTCGGACGGCCCACCCCGAGCGCTCCCCTATGGGCTGCGGCATCAATACCGAAGGCCAGGCCCGACATCACCAGCCAGCCTTCGAGACTCAGGTCAGCCGCCAGCTCCTGGGCTGTGTGCAGCCCATAACCGCTGGCAGCTCGTGCACCCACGATCCCAACCACACGGTCTGCCGCCAGCAGTTCCAGTCTTCCACTGGCCCAGAGCCCCATGGGCAGCCCACCCTGATCCCCCACCTCACAGGTGGCCAGGTCATTCAGGCAGGTCGGCCACAGCTCGTCCCCGGGCATCAGGAATCGGGCCCCTGACCGCCTGGTGGCTGCCTCCAGCTCCTCCACATCAATCCCAGCGGCTCGGCGCCCGAGCCTGGTGCTCTCCCCCTGTGCGCGGAGGGTCCCCCACACGTCGACGGGGCCATGTTCCGCCACGACAGCGGCGATACGCGGATCAGCGGCAATCTGCAGGGCGCTGAGTGCCATTCGGGCCCGACGTTGCTCCAAAGTGCCCATCATGCCGCCAGAGGTTGTTCGCCCAAACGCAGCTGCATCGCCACACGCAGTGAGCTCACGGATATCCGATCCTCTTCGGCCAGGTCTGCCACTGTCCAGGCCAGACGCAGCACCTTGTCCACACCACGAGCGCTGATGGTGCCCCGAGCCAGAGCCCGTTCCAGCGGCGTGAAATCCACGGGCATGGGCAGTTGTCGCCGCAGCCATGGCCCGGGAACCTCACTGTTGGTCCTCCATGGGGTCTCCGCCAGCCTGTGGCTCTGCCGGGCACGCGCCCCCAGGACCCGCTCCGCGATGGCTGCGCTGCTCTCTGGTACCTCCCCCAGATTTCCCAGGAAAGTCCGTTGTTGCGGGAACATGTGGTGCTGGATATCGATGCGATCCCTGATGGGGCCGGAGATTCGCTCCTGATAGCGTCTCACGGTCATCGGGGCGCAGCGGCACTCCCGTCCCTGGACTCCCGCAAAACCGCAGGGGCAGGGGTTGGCGGCCATCACCAGCTGGAAGCTGGCCGGGTACCGGACCTGCGCATGGGCACGCCCGATGCTCACCCAGCCGGACTCCAGCGGCGTCCGCAGTGCATCCAGCACCTTGGCTCCGAATTCCGGGGCCTCGTCGAGGAACAGCACACCCCGATGGGCCAGGGACACAGACCCGGGACGGATCATCCGCGCTCCTCCACCGATGATGGAGGCCGGTGAGGAGGAATGATGTGGGTCTGCGTAGGGCGGTTCGCGCAGCAGCCCATGACTGAGGTCGATGCCTGCCAGAGAGTGCAGCGCCGAGACCTCGACGGCCTCCTCTCCGTCGAGGGGTGGCAGGATGCTCGGCAGTCGTGATGCCAGCATGGTCTTGCCAACTCCCGGAGCACCGTGCAGAAAAACATGATGCCTGCCTGCAGCTGCAACCTCCATCACCCAGCGGCCATCCGGATGCCCCTGCACATCGTGGAAGTCCAGTTGTCCCAGAGCCTTGAGCGGCTCATCCTGCTCTGTCTCCGCAGGCCACGTGCCAAGAGGTGGCCGTCCATGCAGCACCTCCACGAGATCAAGCAGGTGACCGGCAGGCCACACCTCGATTCCCGGCACGAGTGCCGCCTCAGATTCCTGGCTGACTGGGACGAGCGCCTTCTCGAATCCAGACTTGACAGCGGTCAGCAACGCGGGCAGGATGCCGGGCACTCGACGGACGCGGCCGTCAAGACCGAGTTCCCCCAGGAACACGAAACGTCGGGTGGTCTCCCGGATCTCCTCATCCTTCGCGGCCAGCGCTGCGGCGGCGATGGCGAGGTCGTAGTGGGTCCCCGTCTTGGGCAGGTTCGCCGGGGACAGGTTGATGGTCACCAACCCGGTAGGCCAGGAAAGGCCCGCCCCGGCGACCGCGGCCCGGACTCGTTCCTTGGCCTGCGACAGCGCCGCATCAGGCAGACCCACCAGAACCGTGCGTGGCAGCCCGGCCCCATCTGCAACCTCCACCTCGACCATGGCGCCGTCCAGGCCGTTGAGAGCCACAGACCAGGCAGCTGCGGTGGTCATGTGTCGATTCCCCGGACATGGGTCACCACTGGTTGTTCTCCAGGCTTCAGCAGAACACCGATGGCGTCAATCCGCACCTGGGGCGCATAGAGCCGATGCTCCGTGAGCCACAGATACCCCAGCTGTCGCAGCTTCTGGCGTTTGCGCCAGGTGATCGCCTCCAGCGGATCCCCATAGCCGACCCCGGAACGGCACTTGACCTCCAAGAAGACCAGCGTCTGGGTTTGGGGATCGTATGCGACGATGTCCAACTCGCCGTCGC
>CAKZJI010000103.1 GCA_936941515.1 uncultured Propionibacteriaceae bacterium | reverse complement strand
TAAGGAAAGCAAATGATTAGCAAGATCAAGGCAGGAATCGTCGCCGGAGGACTTATCCTGAGTCTTGGACTCGTGGGCTGTTCCAGTGATGCAGATACCGCTAGTGAGAACGTGAGCAAGGCTGCTGACAACTTTGAGGTACAGCGTAAGGTTGTATTCTGCAACGGCATCACCGACAAGTACCTCCTCACCATCGAGGGCCTGTGCTCCATCAAGGACTCCAAGGAGGACAACTCCAAGGGCCAGCTCGAGGTCACCTGCAAGGTCGGCGACAACCAGTTCAAGAAGCACTTCCTGGGCCTGTCCGACAACGTGACCTACGTGGTTGAGCAGACCGAGCCCGTCAAGGCCGACGCCTACCACTACAAGGTCGTCTACCGGCCGGAGACGGTCGTCCCGGACATCGACGTCAAGACCAGCGGAAAGGAGGGCTGACCATGAAACCCGCACCCACCTTCGGTCAGCGCCTCGGACAGGCCGTCGGCCTCACCCTCGCACTCACCGCAGCCTTCGCCGTCATCAGCGCCATCCTGTGGATCATCGTCGCCACCTGGCGCGCAATCATCGGAGGCTGACCCATGAGCAACAACTGGCCCACAGCTCCCCTCATCCGCGTCATCCGCGGCCGCGACCTCGGCGAACTGAAAGAGAACATGATCGCGGCGCGCATCGACGACACCGGCAACTACATAGGCGCACGATGCGTATTCTCCCGCGAAGTAGACCGCGACAGCATCGACGAGTGGGAGGAGGTCACGGCCGTCCCCACCGCCGCGCTCAAGAGGCTCCGGGACGAGCGGGGACGCGAGACCTCACTCCACAACCTGCGAACCGCCATCGATGACGTCCTGGAATCCTTGCCCGCCGACAAGCCCGGCGCACTCGATCGGGCGGTCACCAGGGTCAAAGACATCGAGGGCGTCAGGATGATCGACGCCGAGACCACTCAGGAGGAACGCCTCTCGCTCCTCCTGGACGCCCTCGCCAGCGTCCAGAGCGCAGCCCGCAAGACCGCCCCACTCACCATGGTCGCCCGCATCTGCGCCGACTGGGCGAACCTCGAGAACCCGCGCCGCGACTCCCTGGAGGCCGCACGAGAGAGGACCAAGGTGCCTTCCAACCCAGGAAGCTTCATCGTCCTCTCCGCCCTCGTAGGGGACGTGACTACTGCCCTGTGCGATAACTTCTCGCCGCGTCATGACCTCATCGACGTCGCCGCCTACGCCCTCGCCTGGGCCGCCCAGACCATCGAAGAGGAGGACCGCTGATGGGAGCCTGGATTCACTGGATTCTGACGGGGCTCGCTCCCCTGTGCCTGAGCGTCGCCATGTGGTGCGCGCTCATCCAGATCAGGGGCCTCCGCGAGCGCGCTGAGACGGCAGAGAAGGCCGTCCAGCAGATCGCCGACGCCATCCGCTACGCCGCAGATCGGGCCAACAACTCAGCGAAGGAGGACACCAATGGCTGACCAGTACCCGGCGGCGGTCATCCTTGCGATCCGTGACGGGCAGGTCACCATCGGCGGGGAGAAGCTCGCGGACCTCGCTGACGTCCTCAACCCGGATCTCATTCGTCGTGAGGTCGCCGACGGGCAGGACGACAGCATGGTCGCCCCCTTGGATGAGTGGCGTGGGGAGATCCGCGTCCCCGTCGCCGCGGGGTTCCTAGCGTGAGCACCGACGCCCGTTCCTGTCCCGTGACGGGGGAGCCGCTGCGGGGCGACCGGTACGTGAGTGTGACGGCCTGCCGGCGGCTCGCAGGGGCCACACAGGGCATCGTGGCGCTCATGGGCGCCCTGGACGCCGCTAAGGCCGGGCTGAGGCGCGGCCAGGGCGGCGGGGCCAGCGTCACGCCGTGCAGCCGCCCCCCGGTGCGGCTCGGCATCATCCAGGCCGCGAGCGCACACGAGCGCACGCTACTGAAGTGGGCGAAGTGGGTGGCGCACGACCTCCTCGGGATCGGCACCCCGCAGACGTGGACGGAGGTCTCATGGGCGTTCAGGGGCGCGTCCGCGCACCCCGGCCGGCCCGAGCTAGCCACCCTCATCCCCGAGGTCCTCGCCGCCATCCGGGCACTCACGGCCCTCGTGGACATCCCCGAGGACCACCGGTTCTACGGGCGGTGCCTCACCGACCTGGGGGACCGGGGAGTGTGCGACCAGCCCATCTACGCCCCACCGGGATCCTCGTGGGCCAGGTGCCCGGCCTGCGACACCCAATGGGAACTCCAGCCCCTCCTTGCGAGCCACCTGGAGGCGGCCGCCGACTGGCTAGTCACCCCCGACGAAGGCGCCCGGCTCCTCACACAGGCGGGCTACCCCACCAGGCCCGGCACGATCCGACTCTGGAAACACCGCGGCCACCTCACCGACCACGACGGCCGATACCACGTCGGCGACCTACTCGCCGCCGCAGCAAGACGAAAGGACAAAGCCGCATGACGCCAGAGATGATCCAGACGGCGATCACCACCGTCGCCGAGGAAGCCGTCAAGGCGTCCATGAAGGGAAGCCTCGCCGCCGCCATGATGGGACACGCCGCCGCCATCGGCGGCCTCGCAGCCGGCCTACCAACCGCCGACGCCACCGAGGCCATAGACCAGGTGATCGACATGCTCACCGAAGCCCGCGACGCCATCGGAGCCATGAAGTGAACGACGTCGAGATCGCGCACCCATGGCCCGAAGCGCCCTGGGTGGCCGCGAGCGCCGAAGAGCAAGCCAAACGCGACGCCGAGGACGCCGAGTGGGACCGCCTAGCAGGCGCGATCGCACGCGTAGCCATCGCCGTCAACCGGCCCGGCAGGCTGCCAGCCAAAGCCATCCCCTTCGGGCCCGGATACGCCACCATGAGGCTCCCGGACCACCCGAGAGAGGAAGGGCCGCTCCTGGTCCTCCGAACATGACGAAGGCGCCCCACCTGTCTGGTGGGGCGCCTCCCTCGTTTGCAGTCAGCGGGCGCGAGTTCTAGCGCTTGCGCTTCCAGTCTCCCAGCCACTTGTCCAGCGTCTGCCGAGTCACCCCCGCAGCCACCGCCACCGGAAGCTTACCCATCCCGCCCCGCACCGCAGCCACCGCCGCAGCCCGACGCCGATCCTCAACCTCGCCCAGCGCCTCACGAACCGCTTCCACCTCACAACGCAGGCGATCCAGTTCCATCAAGCTCGGGACGTCATCAGCGCTCACCATCTACTCCTTCCAGGTCAGGCCCGGCCCCCGCAATCGAGGGCCGGGCAGGGGGTGGTCAGTCGTCCAGCATCGCCCGGCGGTAGGCGAAGATGGCGGGGGCATCCGCCCATCCCTGTTGTTTGCGCGGATCCGGACCGATGTAGTAGTCCTTCAGGCTCCAGCCGGGTCTGGCTCCGAAA
>CAKZJI010000102.1 GCA_936941515.1 uncultured Propionibacteriaceae bacterium | reverse complement strand
CCATGCTTCATTACCCCACCAAACCATAAAGCTATTTAAACGCCACGCCACTAGGATCAGAATGACTCAGGATTCTCACTCCATCAGCGCACACCGTGGCGCTATGCGTAAACTTATATATCACGCTCCGAAGAAGAGACCATTGAGTAGCCTTTCCTGTATATGTGGTGCAACTGCGACCACTCACAGTTGAAGCTTGCCCAGCAGGTTCCTCTGAGAGCTCCGTCTCCACAGCCTCGGGGTCTGGCAGCCTTGCGGCCACCTCCGGATACTCTGTCACACCAGGAGCTCCCGGTCCTCGTCTGTCAGCGCACCCTTCACGGCACGCTCAACCGCAGCCCGCGCCTCTTCAGGCAGAGTCTCATCAGCTCTCGCCGACGACGGCGTCAAGACGAGGCCGGTCAGCACCGCCCCCAGAAGGACTGAGCCGATCATCGTGCCAGGTTTCATCGCTACGCCCCTTTCTCACCAGGCAACTTTCTGCAATTGACGTTAGCATCCTCCTCGCAGCTTTCAACACGGCACGCCGACGTCAGAGGATCATGTCCGGTGTGGCGACTCAGGGGGTGTGGCCACCGCGCCCGTTTTCGCGGGAGAAAATGAAAGGTTTCACATCTGTTCGACAGCCTCTTCGCCGCGACTTTGACATCCTCAGACAGGGCCCAGGGTCATCGCGCTCGGACCTCAGAAGCCACTTCCCCCTCAGTGGTTTTCACGGCCTAGCCATTTGACCCCAATGATCCTCCTTCAGCCACCTGTTTTACACTTTCCGCTGCGATTTACCCCGCTTGGCCACCGATGCATCTCACTTCGGCTCGGGGTAACGGAGGTCGAGCGCCTCTGACACCCTCCTGCTGTAGGGTGCCCGGTAGGCGACCTGCCAGCGTCTCTGGTGAGAGGTCTTGCAGCTTTTGCTTCTCACCGGAGCCAAACTGTTACTCGCGATCTCTTCCATACATGTCGAGTCGCGACGTGGCACAGGCAGAGATGGTCGGAAGAACCTGGCGGTCGGCCTAGCATCGCCTTTTCCACACAGCCAGGAGAATAGGAAATATTAATGAAGATACTAACCGACGTGGCTAGATTAACTTTCGCCGCATCACTGATCGGCTCCATAGGCCTCCAGGCCTCCCCAGCCCTGGCCCTTCCAAACAATGATGCCATCTACCCTCATGTCGCAAACGCATACAAGCATCTGGATGAGGCGATGGACGAGTGGGGAAAGGGGTCACAGCTGCGGCTTCCCTCCAGTTATCACAAAGGCGAGAAGGAGAGCTGGAATCCCTCGGTCATCTACGATGATGCTTTGACGATCATCGCCTATGCCAACCGATCTGACAGCCCTGAAAGCCTGGAACGCGCAAAGAACATGGGAAACACCATCCTTGAGCTGCAGGCTAAGGATCCGGCAGGAGACGGTCGGATACGCAACGCCTACATGCCGGACCAGCTCTTCCTGCCTAACGGGAGGCCAAACGTCACCTCATCTGGTCCGGCCGCAGGAAATATGGCTTGGGCTGGAATGGCCTTGGCACACCTTGCCAAGGCCACAGGAGATGCCAAATACCAGCAGGGCGCGGCGAAGATCGGGGAATGGTTGCTCCGCGAGACCAGTGACAGCCGCGGGGCTGGAGGCTTCACCGGCGGCTACAAAATTGATGGCACAAAAGCGACGTGGAAGTCCACGGAGCACAATATCGACATGATCGGCCTGTTCGGAATGCTCCATGAGCTCTCAGGGGATGCCAAGTGGGAACAGGCCCGCAGCAGTGCCGAGAAATTCGTGCGCAGCATGTGGAACAACCAAGAGGGCCGGTTCTCAACGGGAACCCAGGACGACGGTGTCACGAGCAACGACTCGGAGTACATTCCGGAAGACATCCACTCGTGGGCGGTCCTGGCCTTGGGCGACCAGTCTCTAAATCGTGGACTTGACTGGGCTGTCAAAAACCTGGAGACCACCGACAAGAGCACTCCGAACTACCCCTTTACAGGCACACGCTACGCCTTGCAGATCGTCAAAGACCGTTTGGATCGCAACGACAACGTCGTATGGCTGGAAGGCACAGCCCACATGGCCCTGGCGCTGAAGTGCAGTGCGCAAGGTGCCAATGCCGCCAAGTCCAAGGAATATCTGAAGACCGTGGAAACCGCCCAGGTGCACGGACCGAATGCCGATGGCAAGGGCATCCAGGCAGACACATCCGTGGGCTATTCAGGTGGCTCCGGTGGCGATGAGATGGCCCACACGAGCCTGCACATTGGGGCGACATCCTGGTATGTCATGGCTGCGCAGGGCATCAATCCATTGCGCCTCGGGACACGCTGCTGACCAGAGGCAAGACACTCATTGAGTCGATGACGCTGGGAGGTCTCACCGATGGCGTGGGCTCCCCCAGCACCTCGGGTGGGGGTTCTGCGACCAGAACAGGACCCCCACTTTTGCATGACCTTTGGCGCGTCACCACAGTTTTCCCGGATGAGGCCTGCCCAATGGCAGGCTGGCCCAGTAGAGTTCACTGAGGGACTCACCTGAAGGAGCGAACATGGCACACGACCGTTTCGGCGGACTGACCGGCTGGGACTTGGAGGGGTTCCACACAGGAGGCGACACAGAGCTCTGGAGGCGGCTGGGATCGTTCACCTGCACCGTGGAGGATGATGAGCGAGGCCCGGTGCATGGAGTGCGTTTCGCAGTCTGGGCGCCAAACGCGCAGGCCGTCCAGGTGGTCGGGGACTTCAACTGGTGGACCGGCGATCAGATGCAGCTGATCCCGGGAACCGGCGTGTGGGGCGTCTTCATTGAGGGCCTCGACGAGGGCACCCTGTATAAGTACCGGATACAGGGGCCCGACGGCGTATGGCATGAGAAGGTTGACCCGATGGCCCGCTTCTCCGAGCAGGCTCCCGCCAACGCCTCCATCGTCTACGAGTCCAAGTACATCTGGTCTGACGAGGAGTGGATGACGCGCCGCGCCTCCTCAGCCCCCCACAGGGAGCCCATCAGCATTTACGAGGTGCACCTCGGCGGCTGGCGTCGCGGGAAGAGTTACCTGGATCTGGCGGAGGAGCTGGTCTCCTACGTGAAGTGGCAGGGCTACACGCACGTCGAGTTCATGCCAGTGTCGGAGCATCCATTTGAGCCCAGCTGGGGATATCAGGTCACAGGATACTTCTCCCCCACCAGCCGTTTCGGCAAGCCGGATGACCTCAGGCATCTCATCGACAAGCTTCACCAAGCCGGCATCGGTGTGATCCTCGACTGGGTTCCCGGGCATTTCCCGAAGGACGACTGGGGCATGGGGCGTTTCGACGGAACCGCGCTCTATGAGCATGCCGATCCCAGGCAGGGCGAGCACAAGGACTG
>CAKZJI010000101.1 GCA_936941515.1 uncultured Propionibacteriaceae bacterium | reverse complement strand
CGACGAACTGGAACGCATGACCAAGTGTGGCGAAACCGTGCTCGAGCGACTCGGTCTTCATTTCCGGACCATGGTCCTGTCGACCGGCGATATGGGCTTTGGCGCCCGCAAGACCCATGACATCGAGGTCTGGCTGCCGGGGCAGGGACAATGGCCATCGCCGTGATCCTGGCGGTGGCGTTCGCCGTTGGCCTTCGCGGCACCAGACGCCACCTGGCGGCCTTCAGCCTCGGAGCCGCCCTGACCTTTGCGACAGTGAACCTCCCCCTTGTCATCTACAACTGGAAGATCGTCACCGACTTCTATTTCGCTGAGGTCACCAAGGATGTCCAATACGGGTCGCTGTTTTTCCTGGGGGAGGTCTTCGGCGTGAGGATCCGCTCCGCCGGGGTGCTCGGGCTCCTGCTGACTCTGCTGGTGTTGGCCATGATCGCGTCCTGGATCTACCTGAGGGGTCTGCGTCCCCGCGTGGGAACGCTCGTTGCGCTGTTCGTGTTCCCCACGGTCCTTTTTGGGCCCGCCTACCCGCCTCAGACCGGTCTGTGGCTGCTGTTTGCGCTGCTGCTGGCATGCCCCTGGCCACGTGTGAGGCTGGCCTTCGTCGTCACCCAGATCGCCTACTGGCTTGCCGTGTGGGCCTATCTGGCAGGGCATCTCACTCCAGGGCGCAGCGGCAACCCCAACGTCTACTTTCTGGCGCTGTTCCTGCGGGTCGTGGTGGAGGCGGGGATCGTCGTCGGCTGCCTGCGTGACGTCGCACACCCCAGCCGCGACCCCCTCCGCGCTCCCGACAACCCAGACCCGATCGGCGGAGTTCTCAACGACACCGAGAGAGCCGAGCCGCTGAAGAATCCGCCACCTCTGGGTCTCGCAGCAGCCGGGGGATCAGTTCCAGATCAGCTCATCGCAGGTGGTGGTGGTCAGGCGGACGGTGACCGGAATCTCGTCGCCCACCTCGATTCCCGGATCGGAGCCGCCGATGAACAGCATCGAGGCGTGCATGTGGGGAGGCTCGGCGAAGGGCCGCTTCCGGCCGCCGATGCTGAACGGTGACCGGGAGAATCCCGTGGCATCCAGCAGCCCCTGCGCGATGGTCACGCCCCGCTGCCGCAGCGACTTCTGCGATGGCGGCGCTGACAGCGCGATCCCATGTGACGTGCCGCCGCTGACCACTGCCAGCCAGCCATCCCGCGGCGCGCGGTTCTGGTGATAGCCGTAGCGGGTGCCGCGGGTGACGCGGTGCAGGTCTAGGACCGTCGCCGTGGTGCTGAGCGCGTTGGGAGCCTCCAGCCACAGCTTTGTGCCCATCCTCATCCGGGTGCGCACCCCCAGATGGGTGCGGAGTCTGCGGTAGTCACTGCTGCTCACATGCGACACCCACACCGCCCCGCGCCTGTGGGAGACCGCGGCGGAGGCCAGCTGCTGGGCCTCCGCCAGCCCCGCGGACGGCGGCAGATGGATGGTCCAGCCCTCGAAGTTCAGAGCCCCCGTCTCAACCTCACCGATCCGGTCACTGGGGATGCCGTGCCTCAACATCGACGTCAGAAGCTCCACGACCACGCGGGCCCTGGGATGCAGCCGTCGCACCTCCTCCAGATCCTCCAGACGTGAGATGACGGTGATGACCCTCGGGTCGTCGAACAACTCCGTCGCCGCCGAGTCGAAGGGACGCCACGCCGACAGCACCAGCACATCACGGTCCCAGCCCGCCGCGCGCACCACCGGCACCTCCTGTGGGATCCCCACGGCAAGGCAGTCGTTGTTCATGCGCTTGGCCTCCTGGGCGAGCACATCCAGCCCGAAGCCGTAGCCGTTGCCCTTCGCCACGGGCACCAGGCCCGGGAACTCCTCGTGCAACTCCCGGATGTTGTTGCGCCAGGCACGGGTGTCTATGTTGAGCTTTAACGTCATGTCACCGCCGCTTCATGTACTGCTGGAATGCGAAGTAGAGCAGTGGGTTGATGGCTTTGTCCCACTCGCCCAGATAGGCGACGGCCTCGCCGCCCGTGCCGACCTTGAACTGAATCAGACCCAACTCAGGGTCATCAGCGGCCAAGCCTTCCGTGATGCCACGCAGATCGTAGATGCTGGCACCCGCATCCCGTGCGTCGCGCATCATGCGCCACTGAATGGCGTTGGAGCCGCGCACCTCCCGCTTGGCGGTGGTGGATGCCCCATACGAATACCAGGCGTGGACCCCAACGCGGATGAAGGTGGTGGCCGCCACCAGGTCACCCTCATGCTCGGCGAGGTAGACGCGCATCCGGTCCGGCTCCTCCTCGTTGAGCGCGTCCCACATCGTCTGGAAATAGGGGAGGCCCCGGCCGGTGAAATGGTCGCGTTCCGCGGTCTCCAGATAGATGCCATGGAACCGTGCCAGGTCATCGCGCTCGCCTTGCGTGACGGTCACGCCCAGCTTGTCTGCCTTCTTGATGTTGCGTCGCCACAGCTGGTTCATGCCCTTCAGAAGCTGCTCATCTGTCAGGGCAGTCCCGTCGGCGTCGCTCAGGCGCAGCTGATAGTTGAATTGCGGCTGCCCCGCAGCGAAACCGGGACCGGTGCCCTGCTGCTGCCAGCCGAGATGCTCCAGGCAGCGCAGCACGCGGGTCCCGGTGTGTGTCGTCTCGTCGGGGGTGACCTGTGACAAGGCGGTGATCTTCGGGTCGGCGATGGCCTCCTTGACCGTTGGGGCCAGCCACCGGCGATGCACCACCGTCGGGCCGATGCGTACCGCGAAGGCTTTCCTGCGGCGAGCGTAGACGACCAGCGCCTCCAGATGGGCCTCGACATCCGGGCGTTCCCAGTCGAGAACCGGGCCCTCGGGCAGATAGGCCAGGAACCGACGGAGCTTCGGCAGCTGCCGGTACAGGATCAGACCGACGCCGGTCAGCTCCCCGTCGTCGAAGAAGCCGACGGACTCCGAGGTCCACTCCGGTTTTGCCCTGCCCCAGGCGGGCAGTTGCAGGAAACTCGCCTGGCCGCGTTGGTTCACGAACGCGAGGTGCTCGTCGGCACTGATCGTCTTGACGGTGATGCTCACACCCCAAACCTACCGGCTGGGTGTGGCGGGTAGACAGTTCTGCGACCACAGGGTTAAGAGCCCACCGGCGATCTGCCGTGACAGCCCGGGAGGTCACTCTCCTGAACGCTGCCCTGCCGGTGTCCCAAGCAGATGCGCCCGGCATGGTGCCGGGCGCATCTGGAGTCAGGGGTGGTGATCAGGCGCGGGGCAGCCGCTCGTGAACGTCCTCCGAGATGCGGATGATGGCGTGGGTGACCTCCAAGCTCATCCGCATGAGAGCCAGGTAGAGGATCGACGAGATCGGCACCAGGATGATGGCGCCGATGATGCTCAAGGCGTTTTTGGTTGCGAAAGCGGCGATGATCAATGTCACCATCATGATGCCGATGATCACAGTGGCCAGGATGTAGACGAACTTGATCACCTTGTTGGTGACGTAGCTGCTGAAGCTGAAATCGAACAGCGCCGCGAAGAACCCAACCTGGCTGGGTGCGGGCGCGTAGCCGTAGGGAGCGCCACCGTACTGTGGGGGTTGCTGATCATAGGAGTTCCCAGGCTGCCCGCCATAGGAGTCGGTCGGCTGTTGTGCCCACACATTTCCGGTGGGCTGTGACTGTTCCCACGCCTCTCCTCCAGCCTGGTAGCCAGACGGATTCTGCGGATCATGGGGGAATGGCGGGTTGCTCATGTGTGGTCCTTCCAGAAGCAGCGTATAGATTCTACCCGGAATCCGGGAGGAACGTGCGGGGAGATCCTACAGATCCCCATGTCCACCTCAGCGGATGATGACAAGCTGCGTCTCATGCCTTGATGTCCTCAATGCGCTCGCCGATCCGCATTCCATAGAAGGAACGGTAGACGAAGTAAGAGGCCAGCACCAGGAACACCGCGGACAGGGTGTGAGCCAGCGTCGCGGCTCCCTGCTCGGAGATCGCGACCGCCAGCTCGACGGCCAGCAGACCGAACAGCGTCGAGAACTTGATCACCGGGTTCAGCGCCACCGACGAGGTGTCCTTGTAGGGGTCGCCGACGGTGTCGCCCACGACCGTCGCGTCATGCAGCGGCGTGCCCTTCGCGTCGAGATCCACCTCGACCAGCTTCTTGGCGTTGTCCCAGGCCCCACCCGCATTGGCCATGAAGATGGCCTGGTACAGGCCGAACAGCGCCATCGCCACCAGGAACCCGATGAACAGGAACGGCTCCGCGAAGGCGAATGCCAAGGTGGCGAAGAACACTCCGAGGAAGATGTTGAACATGCCCTTCTGCGCATACCGGGTGCAGATCTGCACCACCTTGTTGGAGTCCTCAGCGGAGGCCTTCGTTCCCCCGTCGAGGTGAAGGTTGTCCCTGATGAACTCCACAGCCCGGTAGGCCCCGGTCGTCACGGCCTGCATGGAGGCACCTGTGAACCAGTAGATGACAGCCCCGCCCAGCAGCAGACCCAGCAGGAAGGGGGCGTGCAGCAGGGAGAGATTCTCCAGGCCGACGGTGAGCTGGTCGGTCAGGCCCATGATGATGGAGAAGATCATCGTCGTCGCCCCTACCACTGCGGTGCCGATCAGCACCGGCTTTGCGGTGGCCTTGAAGGTGTTGCCCGCGCCGTCGTTGGCCTCCAGGAAATGCTTGGCATGCTCGAAGTCGGCCTCTATGCCGTAGTCACGCTGCAGCTCCTCCTTGATGCCGGGAAGCTCCTCAAAGGTCGACAGCTCAAACACCGACTGGGCGTTGTCGGTGACCGGGCCGTAGGAGTCGACGGCGATTGTCACCGGCCCCATGCCCAGGAAGCCGAACGCGACCAGGCCGAACGCGAACACCGCCGGGGCCTTCATGACCTGGTCGAGGCCCAGGGTGGAGATGATGAAGCTGAGGCCCATCAGCCCCGTGATGGCCAGGCCGATCCAGTAGCCCGAGAAGTTTCCGGCGACCAAGCCCGACAGGATGTTCAGCGACGGTCCACCCTGGTTGGAGGAGACGACGACCTCGCGGGTGTGGCGGGCATGCGTGGAGGTGAACACCTTCACCAGCTCCGGAATCAGCGCCCCGGCCAGGGTGCCGCAGCTGACGATCAGCGACAGCTTCCACCACAGGCCGTCACCGAGGTCGCCGATGAGCATCGCCGATGTCAGGAACGTCAATCCGATGCATAGCAGCGACGTCAGCCACACCAGTGATGTCAGGGGCGCCTCGAAGTCCATCTCGGTGGCGTCTCCGAAGCGGGCCCGGGAGATGACGATGTTGGCGAAGTAGGAGATGCCGGAGGCCACCACCATGACAGCGCGGATCACGAAGATCCACACCAGCAGCTGCACCTGCACCGTCGGGTCGGGGACGCCGAGAAGGATGAAGGTGATGAGCGCCACCCCAGTGACGCCGTAGGTTTCGAAGCCGTCGGCGGAGGGGCCGACGGAGTCGCCGGCGTTGTCGCCTGTGCAGTCGGCGATGACACCGGGGTTGCGGGCGTCGTCCTCCTTGATCTTGAAGACGATCTTCATCAGGTCGGCGCCGATGTCGGCAATCTTGGTGAAGATGCCGCCAGCAATACGCAGGCAGGCCGCGCCGAGGGACTCGCCGATCGCGAATCCGATGAAACACGGGCCAGCGAGATCGCCGGGCAGCACTAGCATGATGAAGAGCATGAGGGTCAGCTCAACGCTGATGAGGACCATGCCGATGCTCATGCCAGAACGCATGGGAATGTCGAAGGTCTCCCATGGGGAGCCGCGCAGTGACGCATGGGCGGTACGAGAGTTCGCGAACGTGTTGACGCGAATGCCATACCAGGCGACTCCGAAGGAACCCGCCATGCCAACAAGGCTAAACAGCAAGATGATGAGCACCTTGGCGCCCATATGCTCGAGGAACAGGAAGTACACGACGATAACCGCAGCGATGAAAGCCCACAGCAGCATGAGGAATTTGGCCTGCTGCCTGAGGTAGGTCTTACACGTCTCGTAGATGAGCTCGGAAACCTCGTGCATCGCCTTGTGGACGGGCAACTTCTGCAGCTTGGAATAGGTCACCAGACCGAACCCCAAACCGAACAGGCAGATTACCAGTCCGATCCACAGCAGGGTGGTTCCGGAGACGTTTCCGACTTGCTCATTGAGAGAGGGCAGTTTCAGGTTGGCCTCACCGCCACCTCCCCCTTTAGTCTTCCCGCCGGAGCCACATCCGGCTAGAGCGAGGGTGGTAAGAAGTACGGGCAGTACGCAGCCAAGTAGGCGCTTCATGGGGGAATCCCCCTTGTCAATCGTGCTCACGATTCCGTCTCTTCCCCGAGAGCTCTCGTGTACCTGCATCCGTGCAGGCCTTGCTTCTAACCGTATGACTTGGTCGTCCCCTTGTCAGCACTCAGAATCAGGATGTGCAGAATGTCACCCGACAAGGCTGGTATCGCTCATAGGTATGGTACGGCTCGGTGTCCACGGCCCTAGGGATTCGCCGTCGACACTCGAGCCGGCGCCGTTGTGCCCCGGATGACAAGCTCTGGCCGTACCAGACGTTCACCGAGGAAGGCTGCGTCGCCGTGAATGAGCCCCATGAGGGATTGGACCGCCATCGTGGAAATAAGCTCAACGTCTTGACGAAGACTCGTCAGTGGAGGATCGGTATACCTCATGAGGGCCGAGTCGTCACACCCAATGACTGAGACATCACGGGGAACCGTTAATCCCTGAGCCCGGGCGGCGCGGATCGCTCCCAAAGCCATCAGATCGGAACCACAGATGATAGCGCTGGCCCCTTGGCTAAGCAGGTCGACTGCGGCACGGGCCCCACCATCGACAGAGAAGACCGTATTGCTGATAGAGATCCTGCCACGCCGGTCGAGACGACGATCCATGGCAGTCCGCAACCCTTGTTCTTTACGTTGCACCGGAACGTATCGTCGTGGCCCGACGGCCAGGCCGAGGTGTTCGTGACTGAACCCGACTAGGTGCGCGACGGCCTGGTCCATGGCAGACATATCGTCGTCACTGATGTGGGGAACCGCAATGGCAGGGGAGTAGCCGTTAACAAGCACTAACGGTAATCCGATGTCAACCAGCTCGTGGTAGGCAGACATGTCTGCCGTGGTGTCGGCGTGGGACCCAGATATGATGATGGTTCCGGAGACCTGACGTGACCGTCGTGTGAGGCAACTCGACACTCATCATCGAGCAAAGGTTCCTGCATCAGAAGGACACTTCGTTGTCGCTCCCTTGCAAACTGACGCAATTTTTGCAAAGCCTTTCATTAATGTCCAGTGTTGAAGGTGTGAACCTTGTCACAATGCGATGTGAGAGTGGGCTTGGCTGGATTGCCGGGTGACCGCGTGCGTCATCTACGGCCAATATGGGGTTTCGCTGTGCACGAATTTTGCGATGCCGTCGATGCGGGATGGGATGGATTCGCCTACATTGAAATCCGCGGATATGTAGGTCCACCTAACTTGCTTCGAGGTGGCTTTAGGCAACAATGGAGTTGTGAAAAATTCGACCGACACCGAGGTGGCCGTCGCA
>CAKZJI010000100.1 GCA_936941515.1 uncultured Propionibacteriaceae bacterium | reverse complement strand
AATGCCTTGCATCATAACCTGCCCCCTCCTGCGCCAGCCCCCTCCAGCGGACATCCAAGGGAAAGCACCAGCCCCCAAGCGAAAGACAAGGCAAAAACACGTTTCAGGCGGAAAAGCCCCCTTCCCCCGGTCGCGGGCGCCGCTATCATGGGCGCGCCTTCTCCAACAGACCAAGCAGACCCAACAGACATACAGGAGTCCTCATGAGCGACCAGAGTCTCAGCCAGCAACTGTTTTCCCAACTGCAGGGTGAGCCCATGCAGAAGATCGCCCAGCAACTGGGCACCAGCACCGAACAGGCCAGCTCGGCCGTCAGCCAGGCCCTGCCGCTGATGATGGGAGCCCTGGGCAACCAGGCCCAGCAGGGCGGTCAGGGCGCTGGTCAGCGCCGAGCGGTCCAGGGGGGTGCCGGTCAGCAAGGCGTGCAAGCTCGCGCCGTCGACAAAGACGGCGATGTTGCGGGCGGTCACCGGGTCGGTCCACTGCGAGACCATCTCGACGAACCCGTCGAACCAGCGCAGGGCTAGGCGCCGTAGCGCGGGATCGTGCGCGGCGTTGCTGTACAGGGCGGCGTCCGCGCGGACCTGGTCGGCGTCGCTGAGGTAGTCGTGCAGCAAGCCGGCCAGCACGGCGGGATCCCCGTCTGCCGCGGCGAGCTCCTGCTGCATCTGCGCAAGCTCGGTTACGAGCTCGTTGGCCAGGTGCTCCAGTGCCGCCGCGCGCAGCTCATCGAGGGAGGCGAAGTAGTAGGTGGTCGACCCCAGAGGGATCTGAGCGCGTGCCGCCACCAGTCGATGGGTGAGGTCGCCGGACTCGACGAGGAGGTCCGCCGCGGCCTGGACGATCGCGCCTCGGCGCGCTTCGGGGTCACGTGGGCTCTTCTGCGTGCTGGCCCGCTCCTCCGGATTACTCATCGGGGTCTCCTCCGTACGGCCTTCGCCACCCTGGGTCTGTACCTGTACTAATGTACATGTACAGCGTACAGGTTCACAGAGTCCTCCCGCGCTCGTCGGCGGGAGCATCACGGACGGAGCGAGGATGGCGCGACGGCCCAGGAAGCGCCTGAAGACCTACGAAGAGGACGAGTAGATGAACCGCGACTTCATCGTCACCAAGGAACACCGCCGCTTCACCGAGTTCGCCGGCGCCATCCGCAAGGACGTCACCATCGGCATCTGCCACGGCGAGGCCGGGGTTGGTAAGACGCAGTCCGCCCGCCGGTACGCCCACTGGGACACCCTCGAACCCTTCATCCAAGCCTGGGGGCCACGCAGCGAGGCCGACCTGAAACACTACGCCGCCGCCCACCGCTCCCGCACCGTGTTCTACACCCCAGAGGTCCTCGCCAAGCACCGCGATCTCATGCGCGACATCGAGTTCTACCGCGGCAAGGTCGGAGTGCTGATCTACGAGCATCTCTGCGCGATCGGGAAGATCACGACCACCGAAGTTCCCCGCACCATCGACTTCACCGAGCTGATCATCATCGACGAGGCCGAACGTCTCACGCCGACCTCACTCGAGCTACTCCGAGACCTCCACGACCGCCACCACGTCGCCCTCATGTTCATCGGGATGCCCGGCATCGACCAGCGGTTCCGCCACTACCCCCAGCTCTACAGCCGCCTCGGGTTCTCCCACCGCTACCGCGCCCTCGCGCGCGAGGAACTGCTGTTCGTCCTGACCTGCCACTGGAAGCGCCTCGGCCGCACCCTCGACCCCGAAGACTTCACCGACGCCCAGGCCATCGCCGCGATCGAACGCATCACCCGAGGCAACTTCCGCCTCCTCGAGCGCCTCTTCCCCCAAATCGGACGCGTCCTGAAGATCAACCAACTCGACACCATCACCGACGACGTCATCGAAGCAGCCGCCAGCACCCTCATCACCAGCTAACGCCACTCACCCCCACCAGAAGCACGCCATCCACCGATCAACTCCACACACAGCCCAATGCGAGGGTGTCGCATTTGACCCGCCCGCGCTAGAATTGCAGTAACGCCCGTTAAACGCGACAAGAGGAGGGGCGATGCTCATCGGCTACGCGCGCGTCTCAACTGAGCGGCAGGACCTTGCTGCCCAGTTGAAGGGTCTGGCCGACCTGGGCGTCGACGCCGATCGGATCTACACCGACAAGCGCACCGGCAGGTCGATGAAGAACCGGCCGGGGCTCACTCAGGCGATCGCCGCCCTTCGTCCGGGGGACGTGCTCGTGGTGACCAAGCTTGACCGCCTCGCGCGGTCGGTGCTTGACGCGCGCGACCTCGTCGGTCAGGTCTACGAGAAGGGCGCGGCGCTCCAGTTGGGCCCGTCGCTGCACGACCCGGAGGACCCGGTCGGGAAGTTCCTGTTCAACGCACTGGCGATGGTCGCCGAGTTCGAGGCCGACCTGAACCGGCAGCGCACGATGGAAGGTCTGGCGATCGCGCGCGAGCAGGGCCGGCTCAACGGGAAGCCACCGAAGCTCAACGAGCGCCGCACGAAGAAGCTGCTTCAGGACTACGAGGCCGGCACCGCGACCGTGGGCCAGCTCGCCGAGGACTACAACGTCTCTCGGGCAACCGTGTACCGCACGATCAAGCGCGCCAAGGCGCAGGAGGAGGGGTCCCAATGACCGTCGACAACGAGCGAGATGCCGAAGGTCGGCACCCCGGCGCGGCCGCGTGGTCCGGTGACCTAGCAGGGGCCTCGACGGCCGCGCTGGAGAGCCACGAGAGCGGCCTGAGGAGCCACATCGGCAACCTCTCCGTCAAGTACGAGGCGCAGAAGCCGGCGGGTCGACAGTGGCGCCCGCGGACGGATGCCGAGCTGCGCGACGCGGGGTTGAACCGCTGGGTCTCTCGCCTCGTCGACGTCGCGAACGAGCGGAGCAAGCGGGAGGGGTCTCAGTGACCACAGCTCGTCGTGTTACGCGTCTGCGCGCTGGGCCACGGTGACGTCGACCACGATGGCACCGAGCACGCGAATAATGTCGCTGGCGTCGGCCAAGGCGCTGACTCCGTGGGCGCCGGCGCCGATGGAGACGGTCCCCTCGATGTGTGAGTCGGCGATGACGGGCCAGGGATGGTGGGCGCCGAAGGGAGTGATGGTGCCGCGGACGTAGCCGGTGACGTCGCGGGCGGTGTCGGCGTCGGGCATCGACATGCGGGCGACGCCGAGGACGACCCGAAGCTTGGGCCACGATATCTGTCGTCCCCCGGGGACGAGGATGAACAGGTAGTCGTCCTCGCCGCGGCGCACGACCAAGGTCTTGACGATCTGGCTGGTCGTCACCCCACGTGCGTGTGCTGCTTCGGCGAGCGACGTCACCGGGCCGTGGCGCACGATGGTGTAGTCGATACCGGAGCGCGCGAGTGCCGTGGTGGCGCGCTCTTCACTCATGGCTCCTCCTCAGGGTATGGCGGCTCGGGAAAGCTCAGCGGAGCCGGTTGACGGCGGCGTCGAGTGCGCACCGTGTCAGGCAGCTGAGCGCCCAGGTGAATAGGGCCCGCCGGCTGTTGGGGCTCGGCGGCTGATGCGATACAGGGACATTCGCAGGACACGACACGAGGATCTCCCATCTGATGGTCGGGTCGGTCAGTGAGCTGGTCAGGCCGAGGCAGTGGGCAGGAGCACCACCCTGGTGGTCGCGGCGACCTCATGATGTGGGTGCGGTCGCGTCCGCCGGGCACCAGTGCAGCGCCGCGCCGTCTCGAGCAGCGGTACTTTCCGGCGCGGGCGACACGGACCCAAGACCGCTTGACTGTCCGGGCTGAGGGCGCTTTCGAAGACGGCTGATTGTCGGCGCTGAGGTCGCGGATGGGGACACGGGGTTCGCCTCTCGGTGTCTGCTGGTCGGTGGTGCTGGGTCAGAGGGGTCGTACGCAGCTGCACTGACACGCGGCGAGCGTTCCGGCGGCGCTCCGCGCCTCGTCGCTGTGCAGCGGATCGCCGAAGGAGGCAGCGGTTGGACTACCGGCTCGGTTGCCGGCGTTGGCACCCGCCAAGACCAGGTCAGGCTCGGGTTCAGTCGCCGGCTGGGCTGCGGACTGGGCTGGGAGTCCGGTTGTGGACTCTGCGTCGGCGGGCCAGAGGGCGGTGGCGGCCACGGTTCCGGCGACGGCCAGGACGAGGAGGATCGACCAGGTGAGGTCGAAGCCGGCGCTCGTGCCCAGCCACCCGGCGATCGGGTAGGTCACCAGCCATGCCAGGTGGGAGAGGGAGAACTGCGCGGCGAACACTTCGGGCAGTGCGTCGGGGTCGACCGAACGTCGCAGGACCCGACCGGTGGGGGTGACGACCAGTGCCATGCCGGCGCCGATGAGGATCCACACCGTGCCGGTGGCGGTCCAGGAGACGGTCTGCGTGGTGGCGAGGATCACCGCACCGGCGACGCCGCTCACCAGGACAAGGGCGCCGGTGCGCATGACGGCCCGATCTGCCACCCGGTCCAGGACTGGCGGCAGCATGAGGGCGACCAGCAGGGTTCCACCTCCCGAGGCGGCCAGCATCCAAGCGACGTCGGCAGAGGTTCCGCGCAGGGTGTCGCGGACGTAGTTGACCGTGTTGACGACCACGATCGCTCCCGCCGCGGCGACGACCAGGTTGAGCGCCATGATCCCGCGCAGGCGCGGTGTGCGGGCGAAGAGCTTGACGCCCGAGGAGATCCGATCCCAGGCATTCGCGCGGGCGCTGGGGCGAGCGTTGGGGATCGTGGTGGAGAGAACCAGGAAGGCGGAGGCCACGAATCCAGCGAAGGTGCCGACGAAGAGCCAGTTGAACGACATGAAGGTGAGCGCGACCGCGGCGAGCACCGGGCTGAGCAGGCTCTCCATCGTGTAGGCGACCTGGGAGGCCGACAAGGCACGAGTGTAGTCGTTCTCGTCGGTGACGATGTCGGGGATGACGGCCTGAAAGGTGGGGGTGAAAGCGGCTGAGGCCGACTGGAGCAGCGCGATGAGCACGTAGATATGCCACACCTCGGTCACGAACGGCAACGCGAGTACGACACCGGCGCGAACCGCGTCGAGTATGACGAGGAACGCCCGTCGTGGGAGTCGGTCGACGTAGGCGGCGGCCACGGGCGCGATGACGACGTAGAGCACCATCTTGATGGTCAGCGCTGTCCCGAGCACGGCGCCAGCATTGCTACCCGCGAGGTCGTAGGCGAGCAGCCCGATGGCGACCGTCGCGAGACCGGTGCCGAAGAGCGCGATGATCTGGGCGCTGAAGAGCCGGCGGTAGTCGCGGATCGCGAACACGCTCATGGGAATTTTCCTTGGTGGCCGTAGCAGAAGGTTTGCTCGTGTGCGGGGGACCTGCCGGATGTGCTGGCCAGTGACGGTCCGCGTCCTAGTGATCCCTTGGACGTCTTCAGAACGTAATACCCCCTAGGGGTATTCCTAATTGCTCCGCTGGTGATCCAACAGGATCACCGTTCGCCGCACCCGACCCCGCGCGTGGCGGGAACGGAGCACGGACTGGTGCTGACAGGCGTCAGGACCGGACCAGACGGGCGATCGCGTCGCTGGCTTCCTTGATCTTCTGCTCCGCCTGGTCACCCTCCATGCGCGCCGCGTCGAGCACGCAGTGTTTCAGGTGGTCGTCAAGCAGCCCGACGGCCACGGCCTGCAGGGCGCTGGTCAGAGCGCTGATCTGGGTGAGGATGTCGATGCAGTACTTCTCGTCGTCGATCATCTTGGCGATGCCGCGGGCCTGGCCCTCGATCCGCTTCATGCGCGTCAGGTAGCGGTCCTTGTCGCTGATGTAGCCGTGATGGTGGGCCGCGGCGGCGGCGACTTCGGTGCCGGGGCTGGCGGTGCCGGTGCTGTCAGTGGTGTCGGTGGTGGTGTCGAGTGTCATGGGCGTGTCCTTCACTTCTGACGCTCCAGGATCGAGCGGGTGCTGGCTTGGGGGGTGAGGTCGATGCGCCGCAGCAGCTGGGCGTTG
>CAKZJI010000099.1 GCA_936941515.1 uncultured Propionibacteriaceae bacterium | reverse complement strand
GGGGGATGGTGGCAGGCCGAGCCGCTCCCCCCGGGAACGCGCTACCAGTTTCGCATTGACGATGGAATGGCGCTTCCCGATCCGCGGAGCCTGAGCCAACCCGACGGCCCGCACGGAGCCAGCTGCATCATCGACCCGGTGGTGCTGGATCGGCAGTCTGGTTTCAGCGTCGATCTGCGGGGTGCCGTCGGCTATGAGCTGCACATCGGCACCTTCACCTCCGAGGGGACGTTCGACGCAGCCATCTGCCACCTGGACCATCTGGTGGAGCTGGGCGTGCAGGCCGTCGAGGTGATGCCCGTCGCCGACTTTCCGGGGTCGCAGGGCTGGGGCTATGACGGGGTCGGCCAGTATTGCGTCCATCACTCCTACGGCGGCCCGGAGCAGTTCGCGGCGTTCATCGACGCCTGTCACATGCGTGGGCTGGGTGTGATCCTGGATGTGGTGCACAACCATCAGGGGCCGGAGGGCAACTACCTGGCCCAGTTCGGCCCGTATTTCACCAGCGCCCACCACACCCCCTGGGGGGATGCCATCAATCTGGATCAGCCGGGCAGCCGCGAGGTGCGGGACTTCCTGCTGGGCGCGTGCCGGCAGTGGTTGGTGGACTTCCAAGTGGATGGGCTCCGGCTGGACGCCGTCCACGAGCTGCAGGACGACTCCCCCACCCACTACCTGGTGGAGTTGAGCAACGCGGTGCGCGGCTGGGAACAGGAGACGGGGCGGAAGCTCACGCTGTTCGCGGAGTCGGACAGGAACCAGCCCGCGACGGTGTCCCCCGTCGGAGCGACGTCGGGTGCGCTGGGCATGGGTGGCCAGTGGGCTGACGACGTTCACCATGCGCTGCATGCGTTCTTCACCGGTGAGCGGGACGGCTACTACGTGGACTTCGGCACCCCTGAGGTCCTGAAACAGGCTCTCACTAGGGTGTTCGTCCACGAGGGTGGGTTCTCGACGTTCCGGGGGCAGCCGTGGGGGGCTCCCGTCGATCCGGCTTCCGGGCACTACGACGGACATTCGTTTGTCGCGTCGCTGCAGAACCACGACCAGGTCGGCAACCGCGCTGTCGGGGACCGGATCTCCCATGAGACGCCGCTCGGCTGCCAGGCGGCGGGGGCTGCGCTGTATCTGCTGTCGGCTTTCACGCCGCTGATCTTCATGGGTGAGGAGTGGGCGGCCTCCACGCCGTTCCCCTTCTTCAGCGACTTGGGGCCGGAGCTTGGGCCGCTGGTCACGCAGGGGCGGAGCAGCGAGTTCGCCCGCATGGGTTGGGATGCGGAGGTGCCGGATCCGCAGTCGAGCGCCACCCGCGAGTCGGCGGTGCTGCGTTGGGACGAGTTGTCGCAGCCGGGGCACGCCCGGATGTTCGAGTGGTATCGCAGCCTGCTGCGTCTGCGTCGTGACCATCCGGAGCTGCGTGATCCGGACCTGGCGTCGGTGTCGGTGGACATTCTCGGGGATGATGCCGTGGTGATGCGTCGCGGCGGGTTCGCCGTCGCCGCCACGCGCGGGAGTCAGCTGGTGGAGCTACCGCTCCGGGGGGAGGTCCTGACCAGCTGGGAGGAGACGTCGCAGCTGGCCGACGGCATCAGGATGCAGGGTCCGGGGGCTGCGGTTATCCGCCTGGACGCATCGGAGTAGTCGGTCTCCTGCCACAAGCCCGCTCCTTTTCCCTATTCCGTTGGCCTTGCCACTGATATCGGCTGGGCAACAGGAATTTAAGACCAAGCGGTGGACTGAACCGATTGGCTTGCGGAGTATCCAACCTGACGTATCCGGGATCGTGACGACTCTGCTGACCGCACCTGCATCATCTCGATGTCATCGGTGATATTTTCTTCTGAGCCGTCGACGATAGATGACCAGGGCGATCTGGTAGGACAGGAACTCCGCAACCACATACCCCACACCCATCAGGGCCGCCCCGAGGAACCGGGAGCGTGGAAACATGATGGAGATGATCGCGAATGTTCCAACCCCGCGAACCACATAGTTGGTCACTGAGGGCCTATAGAAGCGCAGATGCCCTGCGAGGGAACCGTTCCAGAGCTTCCATGTTCGGTCAGGTTGTTCCAGCATTACAGCGCGCTCACCACTCCTGCCAGACGGCGCAGCCAACTGGGTGCTCAGGAGAGCAGTGACGGGAGGTCAACGGAGCCGTCGAGACAGGGATATCCACACTGTTCACAACCCTGTGGAAAACTCCTTGTGGGGAGGATAAGTCAGTCCTCATCGGACTCAGCGACATCCTGGCCGCCGGTTTCCCCCGCCACGTCCACAGTTTCCCGGGGCTCATCCACAGCCTCGTCGGACTCTTCCACAACCTCCTGCGTCTCGGCCTCGACGTCGTCGGCCACCGCCTCGGAGTCGTCGGCGGAGGAGTCCTCGTCGGAGGCATCGTCGTCGGTGCTGTCGTCACTGGAGTCGTCGTCCGGTTCCTCACCGTCGGTGATCCCGCGGCGCTGAGCCCACAGCCACAGGGCGATACCGGCCAGGACCATGGGAACGGACAGCCACTGCCCCATCGACAGCCCCAGGGAGAGGAACCCCAGATAGGAGTCGGGCTCACGCCAGTACTCCGCGACGAACCGGAGGATTCCGTAGCCGACGAGGAAGGCGGCTGCAACCTGTCCGCGACGGCGCGGCTTGCGTGCGTAGATCCAGAGCAGGACGAACAGCAGCACCCCTTCGAGGAGCGCCTGGTACAGCTGCGACGGGTGGCGCAGCACGTTGCCGCCGTTGGGGAAACGCATGGCCCAGGACAGATCGGCGGGGGCTGGGCGTCCCCACAGCTCGCCGTTGATGAAGTTGCCGATACGACCTGCGGCCAAGCCGAGGGGAACGGCGGGCACGAGGAGGTCGGCGACCTGCAGGAAGGGACGTCCTCGCAGCCGGGCAAAGATCACCATGCCCAGGATGACGCCGATGGCGCCACCGTGAAAGCTCATGCCGCCGTCCCAGATCTTGATGGCATCCAGGGGATGGGACAGGTAATAGCCGGGCTGGTAGAACAGCACGTATCCGAGCCGGCCGCCCAGGAGGACGCCCCCGATCCCGAAGAGCAGCAGGTCCTCAATATCGCTGGGTTTCCATGCCCTGGGGGTGGTGATGGAGCGGAAGGGCTCCCGGCGCAGGCGTCGCCGCATCAGCAGGTAGGCCATCCCGAAGGCCAGAAGGTACATGATCGCGTACCAGTGGATCTTGAGCGGTCCGATGGCGATGGCCACCGGGTTGATGTCCGGGAAGGGCAGTTCAAGCAACGTCACGACCCAAGCTTGACATACACCCAGCTTCGACCTGCCCTGTCAGCGCAAAGAGTCGAGCTGGGGGATGCCTCACGGGCCGAGTCCACAGGCTCTTGGCCACATGTCAGAGGTCACGTGGAGCCTTGCCTGCCGAGGGTGGGCGCTGCTGACGACGAGGCCGATCTCGGAGATGGCCTTGATCACCAGCAGCACGGCCAGAGAGGCTTTGGACCACGGTATTGTTCCTCGCCCCCACCCATGGCCATGACTCATCAGCCAACTGCACAGAATGATTGCCATATGCAACATTCCCAGGCGGGCATAGGCGACAGTGTAGGTCTGTTTAAATTTCGTTGGACGGTTATTCGCGGATAACTCGTCTGCCGCCTCGACGAGGTAGCGAACCACAAGCAACACAGCAGGCATGCCCAGGGAGAACAGCGAGAGGCTCATCCCATTTCCCCGCGCCAGACTGAATGAGAAGACACCATGGACCATGCAGAATACGAAGAAGGTGGCGGCGGTGTTCACGACCTTATTCACGCCGCCTCCTGGGAGGTTCCGGTACACAGTCATCCGGATCACAGCCATCACAGTGAGGATCAGGTTCTCGAACCACAGCAGCAGGAAGAGATTCCCCTGGGGCCACCCCAGCAGCAGCACACCCATGGCCTGCAGCAGCGTGTTGGCGATGATCAGACCAATTTCAACCAGGAAATCGCGATTCATATCAGGGCTCCCTCCCAGACTGTCATGGCGCACTGTCGAGACTGACGTCACGTATCGCGCGCTCATCAGAGCGTTGGCGTATCCCAGACGCGATGTATCTGCTGAGTCACGTCCACATCCAGTGGTAGATCACGCAACTGCGTAGGCCGACTCTCCGCTCGGGGATGTCTGCCGCGCCGTCGGCCTCTGACACACGACAGTAGACGAGGAGAGGGTCATTCCGTTTCCACCAAGCAGTTGACTAAGTCGGGCTAAGTCTGGAACCATGGGGTATGGCAATCGTGAACGTACACGAGGCGAAAACCCATCTGTCACGCCTCTTGGAGCGGGTGGAGGCGGGTGAGACGATCACCATTGCACGTGCTGGACGCCCCGTGGCCGATTTGACGCCTCATCATCAGATCGACGTCGTTATCGGCGGGCTGGCCGGGCAGGTTGAGATCGCAGACGACTTCGACGCCGTCGATCCCTCCCTGGGTGAGGCCTTCGACGCATGAGGTCCGCAATCCTGCTGGACACCCATGTTCTGGTGT
>CAKZJI010000098.1 GCA_936941515.1 uncultured Propionibacteriaceae bacterium | reverse complement strand
GCTGCCGCCCACCAGATAGCCGATGGCGCCCAGCAGATCCGGCTCGCCGAGGCGTTGCTGGACCGCGCCGGCGTGCCGGAGGGCTCCACGGTGTTCTTCTCGAACTCCGGTGCCGAGGCGAACGAGGCCGCCTTCAAACTGACCCGGCTCATGGGCCGCACGAGGATCGTGGCCATGGAGGGCTCTTTCCACGGACGAACCATGGGCTCCCTGGCGATCACCCACACCCCCAGATACCGGGAGCCCTTCGAGCCGCTGCCCGGGGAGGTCACCTTCGTGCCCTACGGCGATGGGGCCGCGCTGGCATCTGCTATGGATGACAGCGTCGCGGCGGTGGTCCTGGAGCCGATCCAGGGGGAGTCCGGGGTGGTTCCAGCTCCTGACGGCTATCTGGCAGCGGCCCGGGAGCTCACCAGCAGGCACGGGGCCCTGCTCTGGATTGATGAGGTGCAGACTGGAGTCGGTAGGGCGGGGGAGCTTCTGCTCAGTCGTGCCCGTGGCATCACCGCCGACGTGATCACAGTGGCGAAGGGACTCGGTGCGGGCTTCCCCATCGGTGCGTGCATCGCGACGGGGCAGGCTGCTGGGCTCCTGAGCCCCGGTGCCCACGGCACCACCTTTGGGGGCAATCCCGTCGCGGCCGCGGTGGGAAACGTCGTCTTGGATGTGCTGGAGGAGGGAGTGCTGGAGGATGTCCGTCGTGTTGGCGACTGGCTTGCGGCTGAGGTGGCAGGGCTGGGGCACCCCGGCATCAGGGAGATCCGTGGTGCGGGCCTGCTTCGGGGAATCGTCCTGACCCGGGAGGTGGCGTCCCGGGTGGCTGACCTGGCCCTCGGCGACGGCTGGGTGCTCAATGCCCCGCGTCCGGACGTCCTGCGGATCGCGCCACCTCTGATCATCACGAAGGAGCAGCTGGCCCCCTTCGTCGCCGCACTCCCCAGCTGGCTGGAGCAGTGCGATGACTGAGGTGCGGCGCTCCGCCCGGTTGGCTCTGCTGCGCACCCTCCTGACTGAGGGCGAGTATGCCTCACAACAGGAGCTGAGCGCCGCTCTGGCGGAACGGGGCGTCGCGGTCAGCCAGCCCACGCTCAGCAAGGACCTCGTTGCGCTGAGCGCGATGAGGCGGCGGGCAGCTGATGGAAGCCTGGTCTACGCCGTTGGCGCGCCTCAGGAGAGCGGAGGGGCGGCTGCCGACAGGCTGGCCCGGCTCTGCCTGGAGGTGCTGCGCTCCATCCAGCATGCCGGCAACCAGGTGGTCGTCAAGACCCCGCCGGGTGCTGCCCAGTATCTGGCTGCTCACGTGGACGAGGCACGGCTGCCGGGGGTGATGGGAACCATTGCCGGCGACGATACGGTGTTGATCATCGCGACGAGTGCTGAGGCGGCCGGAGGGCTGGCGGAGAGGATTGAGTGCATGACGCGCAGCGGGAAGCCGGATGGCTTGGAGAACCCTGAAGGGGAGGGACAGTGACTGAGGGAAGACTTTGGGGCGGGCGCTTTCAGGGCGGACCCGCGGAGGCGATGTTCGAGCTGAGCCGGTCCACGCAGTTCGACTGGCGGCTGGCGCGGCATGACATCGCGGGATCACGGGCTCACGCGAAGGCCCTGCTGGCTGCGGGGCTGCTCACAGCTGAGGAGCTGGAGGCCATGGACGCCGGCCTCGCTGAACTGGCGCGCCGCGTCGAGACTGGGGACTTCCGGGCTGCGCCCACTGATGAGGACGTCCACGGGGCGCTGGAACGTGGGCTCAAGGAGATCGTGGGTCCTGAGCTTGGTGGGCGGCTGCGTGCGGGGCGGTCCAGGAATGACCAGATCGCCACGCTTATCCGCAGCTATTTGCGGGAGGAGATCCGGATCCTGCTCGCCGCTGTGCTTGATGTCGTCGCAGCCCTGGCCCACCAGGCCCGGGAGAACCTTGGCGCAGTCATGCCGGGGCGCACGCACCTGCAGTCGGCGCAGCCGGTGCTGCTCAGCCATCATCTCCTGGCCCACGCCTGGCCGCTGCTGCGGGATGTCTCACGCCTGCAGGACCTGGATGTGCGACTGGCAGTCAGCCCCTACGGCTCCGCAGCGCTTGCCGGTACCTCTCTGGGGCTCGATCCGCAGCTGGTCGCTCGTGAGCTGGGCTTTGAGTCGTCGGTTCCGAACTCCATCGACGGCACGGCCGCGCGCGATCTTGTTGCGGAGGCGGCGTGGGTGCTGGCGCAGATCGGGGTGGATCTGTCACGGCTCAGCGAGGATGTCATCATCTGGTGCACCGCCGAGTTCGGCTTCGCGAGGCTGGCGGATGAGTGGTCGACTGGCAGCTCGATCATGCCCCAGAAGAAGAACCCTGATGTCGCGGAGCTTGCGCGCGGCAAGGCGGGGAGGCTGATTGGAAACCTGACGGGGCTGCTGGCCACCCTCAAGGGGATGCCGCTGGCCTATAATCGGGATCTGCAGGAGGACAAGGAGCCGGTCTTCGACGGGTTCGACCAGCTTCGCATCCTGCTGCCGGCTGTCGCGGGCATGGTCTCGACGCTGACATTTGACCATGACCGCATGGCTTCCGTGGCGCCTGCCGGCTTCTCCCTGGCGACGGATGTCGCCGATCATCTGGTGCGGATGAGGATTCCCTTCGCCGTCGCGCACGAGGAGTTGGGCCATCTCGGTACACAGCGCCGTAAGCTCAGCCTGAAAGGCGCGCACCAAATCAGGGTGCGACTTTTCGGTCCACCACTCGTCCGGCACCGATCCATCTTCGGCCGTCGCCTGGCCGTTCGCCAGCGCCACGACCGTATCATTCGTGCTCATATCGCCGTCAACGCTGACGCAGTTGAACGATACGCGCACCGCCTCATTCAGGCACCGCTGCAGGTCTGGCGTAGCGATCGGGGCATCCGTGGCGAAGAGGCCCAGCATCGTCGCATGCAGCGCTGATGACGCCGATGCCATACGCGGATGAATCATACCTGCACCCTTGTCAATGCCGGCTATACGGCATTGACGCCCGCCTAACGAAAAGGACCGCGTACGAAGCTTGGGAAACGTGTCTGTCGTCATGAAAGCACGCGCGACATCCAGCCATGCCTCCGGATGATTCTGGAGGAGGCGACCTGAGACCAGGTCCTCGATGGCCCGCTGCATCGGTGGGACGGGCAGACGGACGCCAATGACGCCCGTCGACATCATTAGCACATCTGTGGGCGTGCACTCCGACGACGGAGCGAGAGAGGCACGCACCTGCTCCACGAGGGCG
>CAKZJI010000097.1 GCA_936941515.1 uncultured Propionibacteriaceae bacterium | reverse complement strand
GGTGCCCGCCGACGACAACGGGCACCCGTTGTCGGCGTTGGGATCAGCGAGCGGCCGTGCCCTCCACGTAGTCATCGGTGCCGTGGCCCTTGACCCAGCTCATGAGCTTGCGCAGCTCGCGGCCGGTGGCCTCGATCGGGTGGGCCTCACCCTTGGCGCGCAGTTCCTTGAACTCGGGGGCCCCGGCCTCATGGTCCTCGATGAAACGCTTCGCGAAGGCCCCGGAGCGGATGTCGTCCAGCACGGCCTTCATGTTCTCCTTGACGTGTGCGTCGATGACGCGAGGCCCGGAGACGTAGTCACCGAATTCGGCGGTGTCGGAGATGCTCCACCGCTGCTTGGCGATGCCCCCCTCGTACATGAGATCGACGATCAGCTTCATTTCGTGCAGGCACTCGAAATAGGCCACCTCGGGCTGGTAACCAGCCTCGACCAGGGTTTCGAAACCCGACTGGATGAGAGCGGAGACGCCGCCGCAGAGAACCGCCTGCTCACCGAACAGGTCGGTCTCGGTCTCCTCCGTGAACGTCGTTTTGATACCACCCGCGCGCAGCGCACCGATGGCCTTGGCGTAGGAGAGCGCCAGCGGCCAGGCATTTCCGGTGGCGTCCACCTCGACGGCGATGATGGCGGGCACCCCCCTGCCCTCGGAGTACTCACGGCGCACCAGGTGCCCCGGCCCCTTGGGCGCGACCATGCAGACGTCGACACCTTCCGGGGCCTTGATGTAGCCGAACCGGATGTTGAAACCATGGGCGAAGAACAGGGCGTCGCCGGGCACCAGGTGGGGTGCGATCTCCTCGGCGTAGAGCTTCCGCTGCACCTGGTCCGGGGCCAGGATCATGACGAGATCCGCCTCCTCGACCGCCTCCGCCACGGAGACCACACGCAGCCCCTCCGCCTCGGCCTTCGCGACGGACTTCGACCCGGGCCGCAGTCCGACCCGGACGTCGCCCCCGGAGTCACGCAGGCTCAGCGCGTGGGCGTGTCCCTGGGAGCCGTAGCCGATGACGGCGACGCTGCGGTTCTGAATTATGGACAGGTCGGCGTCCGAGTCGTAGAACATCTCTGCCATGTTGTTTCCTTTGCTGATTCCTGGTTGATTACTTTGACTTGTGATCGGCGAGAGTCTTCGCACCCCGGCCAAGGGCCACCTGACCGGACTGCACCAACTCCTGGATGCCATGGGGGGAGAGCATCTCCAGAAGAGCTGCCAGCTTCTCGGGGCTGCCTGTGGCCTCAATCGTGATGGACTCATTGCTGACATCGACCGCCTTGCCCCTGAACAGGCCGACCACGTCGATGATCTGGCTGCGTGAGTGCACGTCGGCACGGACCTTCACCAGGACCATCTCTCGGCGGACGGCGCTGGGCTCCAGCTCCAGGACCTTGCGGACCTCTATCAGCTTGTTCAGCTGCTTGACGATCTGTTCCAGCGCCGCATCGTCCTCAAGGGAGACAACCACCGTCATGCGGGATACGTCGGGACGCTCCGTCGGACCGACCGCCAGGGAGTCGATGTTGAAGCCACGCCGGGAGAACAGGGCTGAGATCCGGGTCAGGACGCCTGGCCTGTTGGAGACCAGAACTCCGAGGGTATGCGTGCTCACAGTTCTTCCTCTTCCTCCCACACAGGGGCCATGTTACGGGCCACCTGGATTTCATCATTGCTGACACCTGCCGGGACCATGGGCCAGACCATGGCGTCCTTGTGGACGACGAACTCAACCACCACGGGGCGGTCATTGATCTCCAAGGCCTTGGCGATGCACTCCTCCATCTCCGTCTCATTGGTGGCCCGCAGCCCTACGCACCCCATGGCCTCGGCGAGCATTGGAAAGTTGGGAAGGTGCTCGGTGTGAAGGTCGGTGTTGGAGTAGCGGGAGTCGTAAAACAGGGACTGCCACTGGCGGACCATGCCGAGGGCATGGTTGTTGATGATCGCAATCTTGACCGGGATGTTGTTGAGCACGCAGGTGACCAGCTCCTGATTGGTCATCTGGAAGCAGCCGTCCCCGTCAATGCCCCACACGACGGTGTCGGGCTCAGCAACCTTGGCCCCCATCGCCGCGGGGACGCAGAACCCCATGGTTCCAGAGCCACCGGAGCTGAGCCATTTCATCGGCTGTTCATGAGGCAGGAAGTGAGCGGCCCACATCTGATGCTGTCCCACACCCGTGACATAGATCGTGTCGGGAGGGCTCAGCTGCCCAATACGTCGGATGACCTCCTGGGGTGACAGGCTTCCATCAGGCACCTCATCCGCATCCACTCGATAACGGGCTTTGACTCCCTCCAGCATCCGCAGCCAGTCTGCAGTCTGCGGCGGTTCCTCAATCTGTGTTGTCAGCAGGGCGAGGGTCTGTTTGCAGTCGCCGACGATTGGCACATCGACTGCGCGGTTCTTCCCGATCTCCGCGGGGTCGATGTCGGCGTGAATCACCTTCGCCTTGGGCGCGAAGGAGTCCAGCCGCCCTGTGACCCGGTCGTCGAATCGTGTGCCGACAGCAATGATCAGGTCTGAGCGCTGCAGGGCCCCGACAGCGGCGACGGTGCCGTGCATCCCAGGCATCCCCATGTTGAGGGGATGCGAGTCGGGGAACGCTCCCCGGGCCATCAGCGTTGTGACCACGGGTATCTGGGTCTTATCCACCAGTGCGGCGAGTTCCTCGAAGGCCTCTGCCCGGACCACTCCACCGCCGATGTAGAGCACGGGACGCTGGGACTGCGAGATCAGCCGCGCGGCCGCACGGATCTGACGCACATGGGGTTTGACGGTGGGCTTGTAGCCGGGCAGGTCCATCTCCTCCGGCCAGTGGAACGGGGCCTTGGCGGCGAGGGCATCCTTGGCGATGTCCACGAGCACCGGTCCGGGACGACCTGTCGCCGCGATGTGAAAGGCCTCCTTCACCGCCAGGGGAATGTCCTCTGTCCGCTTGATGAGAAAGCTGTGCTTCGTGATCGGCATCACGATGCCGCGAATGTCCGCCTCCTGGAAGGCATCCGTCCCGATGGCGGTGGAGTTGACCTGCCCTGTGATGGCCACGAGTGGCGTGGAGTCCATGTAGGCGTTGCCGATGGCGGTCACCAGGTTGGTGGCGCCCGGTCCCGAGGTCGCCATGCACACTCCGACGCGCCCACTCGCAATGGCATAGCCCTCGGCCGCGTGCCCGGCACCCTGCTCGTGCCGAACCAGGATGTGCCGGATGCTGGAATCGTAGAGCGGGTCATAGGCAGGGAGGATGGCTCCTCCCGGGATGCCGAAGGCCACCTCCACCCCAGCCCGTTCCAGCGACTCGACCAGCGCCTCGGCGCCTGTCAGCAACTGGCCCTCTGCCTTTGACATTGCTCTCCCTTCAGTTGCAGCCCGGAACTGCTTCGTTCAACAAAAAACCCTCGGCGCCGGCTGGCACACGAGGGGGCGTCTCGACGGAGTCGAAACGCTGTCAGACGATTACGAGCTGACGGATGATCATGGGACAACAATTGCGGGCGGCACCCTTCTCTGTCAAGAAAAGGCCTCCAGGTGTCTGCATGCTGAGATGCTCCAGGCTTCCGGTGGGTCGGAACCTCCTGGCCCATCATTCCCGTTTCAGGTTTTGACGTTCGCGACATCGGTGTTGCCGAAGACTGGAGCCACCAGCTCCCCGCGGCATCGTCCGTCAGCGTTCAGCAGCCACCCCATCGACTTGTGGCTGCGCAGGTGGACGATCGTCTCGTCTGGGGCGAGCCCCGGGATGGATGCTGCGATGCTCGACTCCAGGGCCTCCAGGGCCCGCTGGTAGTTGACGCGGAAATTCACACGGAGGTTGTTGCTTCCCGTGATCCACATGCAGGAACGTAGCGCGGGCTGCTCTTTCAGCAGTTCGATGACGCGGGTCTTGTGGCTCAGCTGAACGGTTGCCATCCAGGTGCATTCCAGCAGCCATCCCGCCACTTCGGGAGCCACATCGCAGCGCATGATGATGCTGCGGTTCGCCAACAGCCGCCGCAGACGACGGTGCACGGTGCTCGTCGG
>CAKZJI010000096.1 GCA_936941515.1 uncultured Propionibacteriaceae bacterium | reverse complement strand
CGACCACCAGGTCGCTGATCACCAGGCGGTCTTCCCCTGGCGATGGAGGCTGCTTCGCGACCTTCAGTTCGACGGAGCGGCCGACCATCATGGCGGCGAGCTCCGCCTCGGTGCTGCTGGTTTCGGCCTTGCCCACCACCCTTCCACGCCGGATCACGGTGATGTCGTCGGCGACCTGCCGGACCTCACGGAGTTTGTGGGTGATGAACACGATGGCACGGCCTTCGTCGCGCAGGGCCTGCATCACCACCATCAGCTCATCAATCTCCTGCGGGGTGAGCACAGCTGTCGGCTCATCGAAGATCAGGTAGCGGGCATCCAGCGCCAGCGACTTCAGGATCTCCACCCGCTGCTGGATCCCCACCGGAAGGTCCTCGACCAAGGCGTCGGGGTCCACGTCCAGGCGGTAGCGTTTCGACAGCTCCCTCACCTGCCGTCGTGCCTGGGCGATGTTCAGCAGCCCTGCGGTTCCAGGCTCATGTCCCAGCACCATGTTCTCGGCGACGGTGAAGGGCGGGATCAACATGAAGTGCTGGTGCACCATGCCGATTCCCGCAGCCATGGCCTGTCTGGGATCGCTGAGCCGCAGCTGCTCACCGCCCAGCAGGATTTCGCCCCCGTCCGGGGTGAGCAGCCCGAACAGGATGTTCATCAGGGTGGACTTTCCTGCGCCATTCTCACCGAGCAGGCAGTGGATTCGGCCCGGCGTCACATCAATGCTGATGTCATCATTCGCGACGAGATCGCCGAAGCGTTTCGTGATTCCTCTCAGTGACAGGACAGGTGCGTCAGAGACAGACGAGCTCACTGCTTCCTCCTTAACTGGGGGCGGACACACTCTATCGCCTGACAGCCGTTCAGCCGGGCACTGACCGCCCCGTGCCGCACCTCCGGAAAACCTTGATGGCAGAGCCCTGAGAGGCACTCTGCCATCGCAGGTTCATTCACGGCATTCGCGCTTGGGAACAGCCCGACCCCAAGCACCGGACTGGCTGGACTCCGACGGGGGTTCCGCTCTCCTGCGAAGGAGAGGTCACTTCACCGGGGACTTGACGGTGATCTTGCCGGAGATGATGTCAGCCTTGATCTGCTGCAGCTCTGCCTTGGTCTCAGCCGAGACCTTGGAGTCGAAGTCGTGGAACTCGGACAGGTCAACGCCGTTGTTCTCCAGGGTCCCGACATAGGGGTCGGAGGAGAACTGCCCATCCTTGGCGGCCTTGATGGTCTCGAAGACCGCAACATCCATACTCTTCTCGACGGAGGTGATGATCACGTCCTTGAACTCGGGGGCGGAGACGTAGCCGTCGGTGTCCACCCAGATGGCGTTCACCTTTCCGCCAGACTCCTTGGCGGCCTCCAGCGCTCCCCTGCCCGCAGGCCCGGCGACGGGCAGGATGATGTCAGCGCCCTGGGCGATCAGGGTGCTGGCGGTGTTCTTGCCGCCGGCTTGGTCGCCGAACGGGTCGTTGCCTCCAATGAACTGCCCGCCTTCAGGGTTGGAGCTGTCCCATCCCAGGACCTGAACGTTGTCTCCCTTGGTCTTGTTGTAGTAATCCACGCCCTGGGCGAATCCGTCCATGAAGATGGTGACCGTCGGGTAGGGGGCTCCGCCGAAGGTCCCGACCTTCTTGCTCGCGGTCATGGAGGCCGCGAGGTACCCGGCCATGAAGGAGGGCTGGGCGGTGTCGAAGATCAGGCCTTTCGCGTTCTCCACGCCCTCGAAGGAGTCGTAGTCGACGATCGCGAAGTGACTGTCGGGGTGCTGCTTCGCGGCAGCCTCGGTGGCGTTCGCCAGCGCAAAACCGACTGTGACCACGATATTGCACTTGCCGTCGATCATCTGCTGCACGTTGCCGGCGTAGTCGGCCTCGGCCTTCGACTCGATCTCAGCGGTCTCCACCCCAAGTTCCCCGCCTGCCCTGGTCAGGCCCAGGTAGGAGGTCTCATTG
>CAKZJI010000095.1 GCA_936941515.1 uncultured Propionibacteriaceae bacterium | reverse complement strand
GACTGGATCCTCCTCATGGCCGACGACACCGGTATTCCAGCACTTGCCGCGATCCTGGAGACTCTGTCCGAGGAGCAGCGGGGCGTTGCGCTCATCGAGGTCGACGCCGAGGCCGACGAACTCGCCGCCCGCATCCGTCGCGAATGCCAGCAGATGCCCGACCCCGAGCCGGTCACGATGTTCGACAACGTCTACGCCGAGAACACCGTCGCCCTGGAGGCCCAGCGCCGTGAATACGCGCAGTGGGCGGACGGAGGGGTGCTGCCGTGAGCCACACCATCGTGAAGGCCATCAATCTGGGTCTGCGCCGCGCTCTCCAGGCCGACCCGAAGGTGCTGCTGGCGGGCGAGGACATCGGCAGGCTCGGTGGGGTGTTCCGCGTCACCGAGGGCCTGCAGGCGGAGTTCGGGCCGAACCGCGTCATCGACTCGCCCCTGGCGGAGGCGGGGATCGTCGGCACCGCTGTCGGCCTGACGATGCGCGGCTACCGTCCTGTCGTCGAGATCCAGTTCGACGGCTTCGTCTTCCCAGCCTTCGATCAGCTGGTGACGCAGGTCGCGAGACTGCACGCCCGGACCTCAGGCCGCCAGCCGATGCCGATGGTGGTGCGCATCCCCTATGGCGGTGGGATTGGGGCGGTTGAGCACCACTCCGAGTCTCCCGAGGCCTATTTCTGTCACACCCCCGGGTTGAAGGTGGTCACTCCGTCAAACCCGCACGACGCCTATTGGATGATCCAGCAGGCCGTGGCCAGCCCCGATCCGGTGGTCTTCCTGGAGCCGAAGCGCCGCTATCACGTCAAGGGGGAGGTGACTTTCGTGCAGCGGCCCGCGCCCCTGCACCAGGCTGACATCGTGCGCCACGGCTCCGACGTCACCCTCCTGGTGTGGGGGCCGATGGTGCGCACCGCCCTCGAAGCGGCCGCCATCGCCTCTGAGGAAGGGCTCGCCGTCGAGGTGGTGGACCTGCGCACTTTGGCCCCCATCGACTGGGTGACGCTGACCGCCTCCGTGCGCTGCACTCGCCGCGCCGTCGTCGTTCACGAGGCCCCCCGCACTCTCGGTCTCGGTGCCGAGATCGCTGCCCGTCTCCACGAGGACCTGTTCTATGAGATGGAATCGCCCGTGCTCCGCGTCACCGGCTACGACATGCCCTATCCGCCCGCACGGCTGGAGGAGGAGTTCCTGCCATCGCCGGACCGCATCCTTGATGCGGTGGACCGATCCCTTGCTTTCTGAGGAGCCATGATGAAATGCCAGTTCCAGCTGCCGGACCCCGGGGAGGGCCTGCCCGAGGCCGAGATCGTCGCCTGGCGGGTCGTCGTCGGCCAGGAGGTCGAGGTCAACGACGTGCTGGTCGAGGTTGAGACCGCCAAGTCGCTGGTGGAGCTGCCGTCGCCGTTCGCGGGGACTGTCGCGGCCCTGCTGGTCGCCGAGGGCGACACCGTCGAGGTCGGCACCGTCATCGTCGAGATCGAGGATGGCCAGCAGGAGGAGGCCGTCACTGAGGACCCGCCGAATCTGGTGGGCTACGGGCCCCGTGACGAGAAGCCGCGAACGCGCCGACGCCGTGGGGCTGCCAGGGAGTCCGCCGAGGTGCGGCAGGCCCTAGAGGAGACGTATGCCCCCCGTGAGCCGTCGCGCCGCTCCGACGAGGTCAGCCCAGCCATGCAGGTTGACGCCGTCTCCGTCGGAGATCCGCTGCCCGAGCCGGGGGATGGGCCTGCCGAGTCGATGCTGGTGCTGGCCTCTGCCCCCGATGCCGTCCGCGCTAAGCCCCCCGTGCGGAAATACGCCCGCGATCTGGGGGTCGATCTGGGGAAGGTCACCGGCACCGGACCCGACGGTGTGATCACCCATGCCGACGTCGAGGCGGCCTGGGCCTTCGCGCATGCGGAAACCGCCGGTGCTGAGCGGGAGCCGAGGCAGGGCCGGATCATCAACGACGCCGCCAGCTTCCAGTCGTCGACGGGTCCCGAGGGCGGAGAGCTCGGGGGACGTGCATCGAAGAGTCGGGGCGAGCGGCGTGTCCCCATCAAGGGGGTGCGGAAGATCACGGCCGAGGCGATGGTTCGCTCCGCCAGCACCCACGTGCACGTCACGGAGTGGCTGAGCGTTGATGTCACGAGCACAGTCGAGTTCGTCGAAACCCTCAAGCAACGCCGCGAGTTCGCGGGGCTGCGGGTGTCGCCGCTGCTGATCTATGCGAAGGCGGTGTGCCTGGCTTTGGGACGCAACCCCGATCTGAACAGCTCATGGGATGATCAGGCTCATGAGATCGTCTACCACGGCGACGTGAACCTGGGCATCGCAGCCGCCACGCCGCGGGGGCTGATGGTGCCGAACATCAAGGCCGCCCAGGACCTGAGCCTCCTGGAGCTGTGCCGAGCCATCAATCAGCTCGTCACGGTGTCTCGTGAGGGCAGGCTGCAGCCCCCGGACTACGCGGGCGGCACGTTCACCATCACCAACGTCGGGGTCTTCGGCATTGATGCGGGAACTCCCATCATCAATGGCGACGAGTCGGCGATCTTCTGCATGGGGGCCATCCAGCGTCGCCCCTGGGTCGTGGGCACGGGCCCGGAGGAGCGGGTGGTGCCGCGCTGGGTGACCACGCTGTCCGTCACCTTCGACCACCGCGTCATTGACGGTGAGCAGGGCTCCCATTTCCTCCACGACGTGGCCGAGATCCTGACGGACCCAGCCCTAGCTCTGTTGTTCTAGTGTCGTGTGTCGTTGGGTTTTTAGGTCCCGGTTGCGGTGCCACGCTCACGGCATGCCCAGCGCCGTTTCGCTTGGCTGCCGTGGCGCAGCATCCGTCCCGTAAGTCGCCTCCCAGCGGCGAACTGCCAAAACGGACCCCGTGGGCTCCGGATATCGCATGTCAGCGCACCAGTCATTGCGAATTTTTCGATTTTTGATGTCCTCCTCGGCTATCAGCAGCGTCGACGTGTCGAGCGGGCTGAGACCCTGGATGACCTGACGCGCACTGCTCAGGAGGAGGGGCTCGACGGTCAAGAGCGTGCAGCGTATGCGGCAGCGCTCAAGGAGGCGCGCAAGCACCGCTGACATGTCGCGTTTCTCGGCTTTCCTGGACACCTGCGTTCTCGTCCCGATTGATGCCGCCGATCTTCTCTTGAGGTGGTCCCCGGGAAATCATGGGGCCGGATCCTTGCGGATCCGGCCCAGGGATGTCTCAGAGCTTGGGGTCTGTCACTCGCCGTCCTCTGACTTCTTGACGAGCGCCGCCATGCCCTCCAGCAGGGCCCGGACCACCACGAGGGCGATGAACGCCAGGCCGAAGGAGCCGAAGATGCCCCACAGGGTCGTGCCGACGTTGGAGCTGTAGAGGGTGAGGGACTGGATCATTGAGAAAAGGGCTGCTGCAATGATGCAGATGGCGGTCACCAGGTACACCGTCCCCAGGCCGTTGCCTCGAAGCATGCTGCCTTTGAAACCGAAGTCAAAGATAGCCGCCAGGCCGCTGGCTGGGGGCTTCGGCCCCCACTGCTGCTGGTTGCCATACCCCTGTTGCTGAGCGCCCCACTGTGGCTGCTGCTGTTGCGCGGCGGCTCCCCAGGCGGCCTGCTGGCTGCCCCAGTCCTGGGCGCTGGTGTGCTCCTGCGCTTGGGTGCCCCACTCCTGGCCGGAGGGCTGCGACGAGACGCCCCACTCCTGACCGGACGGTTGGGGCTGGGCGTTCCAGTCCTGCGTGGCGGGCTGGATGTTGGTCTGCTCCTGGGCGGGCTGCCCCCAGTCGTGTGCGGGAGGCTGCGTGCCCCACTCCTGCCCCGACTGCTGGGGCTGGGCGTTCCAGTCCTGCGTGGCGGGCTGGATGGTCGTCTGTTCCTGGGCGGGCTGTCCCCAGTCGTGTGCGGGCGGCTGCTGGGGCTGGGCGTTCCAGTCCTGGGCCGGTTGCGCGTTCCATTCCTGGGCGTTGGGCTGCTGAGGTTGGGCGTTCCAATCCTGAGCGCCGGTCCACTGGTTGTTCGACATGCACGCCATTCTGCCACTGATAGCCGACACCGCGCTCCAAAGTCTCGGATGGCTATGTCAAGATGAGGTATGTGTGCTTCCCAGTTCAACGTTGACTTGGCATCGATCGACGCGAACCTGGCTCTGGCGAGAGCCATGAACCCTGGTCGCGCCATCCTTT
>CAKZJI010000094.1 GCA_936941515.1 uncultured Propionibacteriaceae bacterium | reverse complement strand
CGGCGTAGGAGGCGGCGGCGCTGAGCTCCAGCGGCTGCCCGACGATGCCCGAGTAGGGGCCCTGCAACCAGGCGAAGGTCTGCTTCCCGGGGTCCAGGGGCCGCATCGCGGTGGGGATCCCCAGCTTCAGCACGAGGGCGTCTGCCATCTTCCGCTGCCCTGCCTTGTTGGGGTGATACCAGGCCTGCCTGTCCTGGGAGCCCTTGGAGATGAGCTCTCCCTGCGGAGTCACGTCGCCCTCGGTTTCGAAGAATTCGTTGATCCAGCGGGCCGGGTTTCTGGTGATGAATCCCGGGTCTGCTTCGTGCCCCTCGAAGTCGGAGACGATGGAGTCCACGAAGAGGACTCTCCTGGTGGACTCAGCGTTCCACTCGGCGACGATCTCAGCCAGGGAGGTGTTCAGCTGTTCACCCAGCTCACGCATCTCCCGCACCGGCTGGTATGGCCTGGACTCCGCACAAAACACGGGACCGGGGCGGAGGCATTCCTGCAGCGTGTAGCCCTCTGCCTCGGCTACCACCAGCTGCGGGTAGCCCATCAGCACGATCTCGGCCCTGTCGTTGGAGAGCAGGTCATCAATGGCGGTGAACAGGGCGCGCATTCGGGTGCGCAGGCTGTCCTCGCCGGGGGTGAGCAGTTGCCGGAAGCTGTCGATCGCGTCGCGGCACTGGGCGACGTCCTGCAAGCCGACGAAGAAGCAGTGGGTGACGGCGTCATTGAATCGACCGTCGTTGCCCCCGGCGGAGAGCGCCACCAGGTCGATCCGGCTTGGATCGACCTCCATGTTCCCCTGCTGGTTCTGCTGCCGGATCTCCTCAATCTGCTCGTCGATCACTGCGGTTGATGTGGCTCCCGAGCGGGCGCGGTTGATGACTGTCGCGGAGACTCGCTGCTTGATGAGCCAGTCCGCGTACTGGCTTGCCCAGTTGTTGGGGCTGCGGAAATAGGGGCCGTCGGATGGCGTGTAGTCGCCGGCTCCGGCGCCGGCCGCGTAGGAGTCGCCGAGCACCAGGATGTTCACCTGGCCCCGCACCGGAGGGCCGGTGAGGTCGTCGGCCCGGGCCGGTTGAAGGGCTCCCAGGAGGAGAGCCAGAGTGACGGTCAGCATCGCCGTGCACTTCGACATGCTTTTCACGACAGAGATTCTAAGAGATCACGCCGGCAGATGCGGTGCCCAGACCGCATCTGCCGGCGTGATCCCTACTCTTGCGGGTCCGAGATGATGGTCAGGAACAAAGGCCACCCGGATCGGGTGTCCAGCACCCGCATCAGGTAGGGGCGGTTGGCGATGAACTCGGTCACGTTCTCGCTGGGGGGAGTGGCGGTTGCCTCTCCTGACTCGGTGGCGGCTGCCCCGATGGTGCCCTGCGCTGCCACCTGAATGCGTGCCCTCTGCATGGTCTGTTGGATCTTCGCGCCGTCAAAGATGCCGTCGAAGTCCTCAATGTCCACTTTGAGAAGGTCCAGCAACTCCATGAAGTCCAGCTGCTGTGTGAGGTCCATGACCGGCATCGTGACTCTGACCCTCTCATCCGGGGCCTTGCTCAGAGCCTCGTGGCTCTCGATGAGAACCTCCTCCCCCCAGCCGAGGGGATGACCGCTCTTCGTCAGGAACAGCACGTCCATCGCCAGGTTGGCGTCGTACCTCAGCCGCACGGCCTTCCAGCGCTCCCCAGTGGCTGTGGGCGCGTTGAACTCACCGGACATGGCCGTGAGCGCGATCTTCTTGTCATCGTCTGTGGTGAAGGTCAGGGGGACGTTGTCGGAGGTGAACTGCTGCTGCCAGGCTGCGGAGAACAGCAGAGTGTCCTGCGCCACCAGCTCTGTCCCGCTGCCGAACTCCAGCCCCGAGTCCTCAATCAGCTCGGCGGTGTGCTTCCTGACCCAGGAGTCCATCGACGCCTGGGCCTCGGCGTCACTGACCCTGTCGACTCCGGCGTCGAGGGTCTCCTTCGCAATGTTCAGAAAGGACTCCTTGGGGGTCCCGCCTCCGCAGAGCAGAAGCCGTGACGCGATGTGGACCACTGGCGTCTCCGGCGGATCGCCCGAGTCCATGCTCGCGGGAAGCGAATCGTAGTCCTTCAGGCTGTTGCGGAGGGCGTCGATTCCCCGTGCCCACTCGACGGCCTCCATGCCGAACAGCTCGTCCAGCCTGGCGGCGGATTCGCCGCTGGCGCCCAGCCCCATCAGGGCCAGAACGGAGCTCAGCGACGCGGGGGACATCATCCGATTGTCGGGGGACCGGTTGAGGCGCAGAAGCTTCCAGCCGAGTCGCTGCGACATGTCAGCAGCCTTGAGAGCCTCGGGGGCGTCCGGAGAGGTGGGGGAGTATGTGGTCTTTCCCTCAGGGTGATCAGGTGGGGGGCCGGGTGTGGAGCAGCCGGTGACGGCTGCTGCTGCCAGTCCCGCCAGCAGCAGGGTGCGGCGGCACAGATGCATCAGAATCCTCCTTGCGGCAGATTGAATTCCATTGTGACGCCCAGCCCGGCAAAAATCGTGTTCATTTCGCTGGAGGCGCTGAGAGTCGGAATTGTGATCGTGACGACAAAGTGTGGACCCTGCGAACGTGAGGACGCCCCCGGTCGGATGCGTGTCACAGGGATGTGGGACGCTTGGCGCATCACACTTCCAGAACGTCAAGGGGCCCGCGTTGGGCGCGGGATCCCCTCAGATCAGGGGGCCACTTTGCACACCGCAAATTCACAATCGCATCCCCGGCTGCGTGGTGTTGTCGCGGCCATTGTCCTGTCCCTCTGCATCACCCCCACGCTGACGGCATGGGCCGAGGGGCCAGAGGACACACCGTCCCCCAGCGTGCCGGCCAGTTCGTCGCCGTCGCCATCGGACGTCGTCGCGTCGCCGTCCCCCACAGCATCAGTCCCGCCCCCTCCCGCTGAGGAGTCCCCGGAGCCCAGCCCATCGGCTGGTCCCTTCTCAGCCGCCGACGAGGAGCCGACACATGATGTGACGTCTTCGGAGACCACGCAGCAACGACAGCCGCGTGCGACCGCGGAGCTGGGGGACCCCGGCCCCTACTATCTAGGCGATGAGGCCAAGCTGGTGGGGTCCTTCCCCGTCTCTGAGCCGATCACTGTGCGCCCACAGGTGTGGATTCCCAGCGCCAGCCGCTGGTCGGACGGCCGCCCGGTGCGAACCTCCGCGGACGGGGCGTTCTCGATTCCCCTGACCTGGAGCAGCGAATATGTCAGCAGACAGCGTTGGCGGGTCGTCGCGACGCTGCTGGATGGCGCCGTCGCCGAGACCAACGAGGTTGAGCTGGCGCGGGTCGCAGCCCCGAAGGTCACCACCGACTCACCGCTGGGGCTGTATGCCGACGCCACCGTCAGCGGGTCATTCGGGTCCTCCACAGCTCTGCGTGCTTGGGGTGAGGTGTGGAGGAGCGACGTGCAGCGCTGGTCCAGCACCGCAGCGCAGCCCACCGACGCGACGGGCGGATTCACCTTCACCCTGGGGTGGGGCAAAGACAGCAGCGGGACGCAGCGGTGGCGGATCGCAGCCCAGACCGCCAGCGGGCGCCTGATCCACACCGACGAGTTCAGCATCACACGTCGACGTGCGGCGACGGTCAGCGTCCCGCGGGTCATCCCCCCGGGACAGCCCACCTCCACGTGGGGAAACTTCGACACTCGCACCCCCATCACGGTCTGGGCTGAGGTGTGGCGCACCGACGTCAACGACTGGTCCAGCACCGTCCCGGTGCGCACCGACGCCAGCGGCGACTACACCATCAGCCTCAACTACGACCTCCACTCCCGCGGGACGCAGCGGTGGCGGATCGCCGGCAGGTTCGCCGACGGCAGCATCCAGTACACCGACGAGTTCGCGCTGATCCGCAGAAGCAGCCCGACGGTCAGCCAGCCAATGGTCCTTCCCACCGACTACGGCATCTCCACCTTCGGCTGGTTCGACACCCGCACCCCCATCACGGTGTGGGGTGAGGTGTGGCGTGACGGCTACTGGTCCCGCACCGCGCCGGTCAGCACCGACTCCGGTGGCGACTACACCCTGAGCATCACCTACGGCAGCGGCAGCGTCGGCCAGTGGCGCTGGCGGGTCGCGGGGCTCTACCCGGATGGGACCATCCAGCACACGAACGAGTTCACGGTCAGGCGCACCCGGCCCCTCGACGGACGCTGCCTGACGGGGCGGGTGCTGTGTGCCTCGAAGTCTGACCTGAGGCTCTGGTGGATCGTCGACGGCACCATTCGGGCGTCAATGGACGCCCGCTTCGGGAAGCCTGGCCTGGACACCCGAGAGGGGCAGCACAGTGTGTATTGGAAGTCGCGGTACCACGTGTCGGACATCTATCACACGCCCATGCCGTGGGCCATGGCGTCAGCGACCTGCACGAGGACGCGGTGGACCTGAGCCGACAGCGCGATCGTCGTGCCGTCGGGTGCGATGAGTGCCGCGAGGCCGTCGTCACCCCCGCGCAGGTGCCCTCCTGCGATGAAACCGGTGACCATGTCGACGTCGCCACCGACGACCAGACATTCGCCGCCGACGC
>CAKZJI010000093.1 GCA_936941515.1 uncultured Propionibacteriaceae bacterium | reverse complement strand
TCTTCCTTACTACTGCGATGGCACTGCTGTTGACAATGGAGGGTCCGATTCCGTTATGCGTTGCGGAATGAATGAAGGTGCATCGGGAGGACCCTGGATCAAGGATCGGGTGAATGAAAACCTGGGGTACACCTGGACTGTTACCTCTCGGTGCGTCGGCCCGAGTGCGAGGCCTGGCACAAACTGCGCTTTGACTAATCTGCTTGCATCCCCGAATCCGCTGCAAATCTTCGATCTGCTTGGGGCCTGATGGCGCTGCAGAATAGAGCCAGAGCCTGGGTTGTGCTTCTGGCGGCATCGCTTCTCATGAGTGCCGCTGCCTGCTCATCATCTTCACAGGATGACCCGCGGTGTGATGCGGTCAACCCCATGGTGGGCCCCATCGGAGACGACACCCCGCTGGTCGACGAGCGAGTCGTGGAATGGGATCAGTATGAGGTGCTGGGGGACAACTGTCTCCTGATTCGCTTCAAACCCAGTGGCGATGATTTCATCTTTCAGCGCCACCGGCTTGAGGAGGATTCTGATCGCATCATCATCACAGTGATCGAGGGCAGAATGCCGGATGCCCCCGCAACCTGGAAGGCGCAGGGAAATGGCACCTTGATCATCAAGACACGCGAGCCGATCGGACAGCGCACAGTGACTCCGAAACGCTGACGTCAGCGGCCCAGCCCCCGATGAGACAGGACCGCAGTGAAGGCTCTGTAAGGTGCGCCTCCCCTAGGGGAGGCGCACCTTAGCCGTCCAGACGGCTGAAGTCCACGGTCCTCAACACCAACTCTCCCGCCTCATCCGAGGCGTCCAAATCCACCGTCGCCAGGATCGACCAGTCCCGGTTGCCCGCCGGATCGTCGATGACCTGACGCACCTGCCAGATCCGACCACCCCGCTGCTCCTCCACCAGGAAGAATGCCGGTCCCCGGGCATCGGCCCCAACACCCATGTCCTGGTGCTCATCCCAATAGCCCCCGAGTGCTTCATCCCAACGCTGCCGAGTCATGGGATCCCCGCTGGTCAACGCTGCCAGCGCATCCACATCGTCGTCGGCGCACAACTCGACGCGACGCCACATGGCGTTGCGGACCATCACCCGGAAGGCCCGCGCATTGCCCGTCACCGGCCGTGCCGGGGGTGCGACCTCCGTTCGCTGATCGCTGGAGACGCCTGCCAACTCCGCGAGCTCATTCCACTCATCCAGCAGCGATGAGTCCACCAGGCGTGTGATCTCACCGAGCCAGGCGATGAGATCCTCCAACTGCTCGGTGCGCAGCGACTCCGGGACGCTCTGCCGGAGAGCCCGGTAGGCATCAGTGAGGTACCGCAGCAGCAGACCCTCGGTGCGCTGCAGCTTATAGTGGGCGATGTACTCCCCGAAGGTCATGCCCTGGGAATACATGTCCCGTACCACGGACTTCGGACTGACCGGGGTCTCCGACAGCCAGGGATGGGCGACCGAATACTCAATGTGCGCCTGCTCCAGCAGCTCTGCCAGTGGCTGCGGCCAGGTGATCTCCTCCACCGCCTCCTGACGCTCCTCGTAATCCCAGCCGTCGGCCTTCATCTCGGCAACCGCCTGACCCCGGGCTCTGAACTGCTGGGCCAGCAGCACCACGCGAGGATCCTCCAATGTCGCCTCAATGACGGAGACCACGTCCAACGCATAGTCCTGGGCGCTCTCATCAAGAGTCTCGATCACCGACAGGGCGAAGGCGGACAGCGGCTGGTTCAAGGCGAAGTCACGCTGCAGGTCGACGGCCAGCTGATACCGTCGCCCACCCGGAGTCGGATCTAGCAGCCGCGTGACGACCTCCGCGCGCAGCAGGGAATGGCCCAGCGCCACAGCCCGGCGCAGCAGAGCGCGGCGGGTCCTCGGGTCAGGGTGGGTGGAGTCCACCAGCCTGACCACAGCGAGGCTGGTCTCCTCATCACGCTGCAGCAGGTTGAGCAGCAGTGAATGGCTGATCCTCATCCTGGCATGGAGGGACTCGGGTACTGAGTCGATCAGCTTGTTGAAGGTGGCTTCGGTGTAGTTGACGAAGCCCTCCGGAGGTTTTTTGCGACGAACGGACCTGAGCTTCCTCTCATCCCCCTGGTGCTTCGCAAGAATCCGGGCGTTCTCCACCTCATGCTCCGGGGCCTGGGCGACGACATTGCCGAGGGTGTCGAATCCCGCGCGCCCGGCGCGGCCTGCGATCTGATGGAACTCACGGCTGCGCAGCACCCGTTGACGCCGGCCGTCGAACTTCGTCAGGGAGCTGAACAGCACCGTCCTGATGGGCACGTTGATGCCGACACCCAGCGTGTCGGTGCCGCAGATCACCGCCAGCAGGCCCCGCTGGGCCAGCTGTTCGACGAGCCTGCGGTAGCGGGGGAGCATCCCCGCATGGTGAACTCCGATGCCGGCGCGCAACAGCTTCGACAAGGTGGTGCCGAAACCCCCGGCGAAGGGGAATCCCGACAAAGCTGCTTTGAGCTCCTCCGGCACAGCAGCAGAGGCCTTGCGGACCACACCCTGGCTGAGCAGAGCCGTGGCCTGATCGACCGCAGCCCCCTGCGTCGGATGCACGATATAGACCGGGGACTGATGGGTCTCGATGATCTCGGTGATGGTCTCGTGGATGGGGCTGACCGACCAGCGATAGGTCAGCGGCACGGGACGCGCTACGCCGCCGATCACCGCAGTCTCACGCCCGGTGCGGCGCGTGAGCTCCTCCGCGAGGGCGGAGACGTCGCCGAGCGTCGCGGACATGATGATGAACTGGGCCTGCGGAAGCTCCACCAGTGGAACCTGCCAGGCCCATCCACGCTCGGGATCGGCCAGGAAGTGGAACTCATCCACGACCACCTGCCCCACATCCGCATTGATGCCCTCCCGCAGGGCCAGATTCGCCAGGATCTCGGCAGTGCAGCAGATGATCGGGGCGTCTGCGTTGACGGAGGCATCACCTGTGACCATGCCGACGTTCTCGGCCCCGAAAGCTTCGCAGAGCGCGAAGAATTTCTCGTTCACGAGAGCTTTGATGGGGGCGGTGTAGTAGGTGCGGATTCCCTGCGCCAGAGCGGCGAAGTGGGCGCCAAGCGCGATGAGCGACTTGCCCGAACCCGTCGGGGTGGTGACGATGGCGTGATCGCCCGCCAGTATCGCCAGGAGAGATTCTTCTTGATGCGGATACAGGGAGATGCCGGAGGACTCGACCCCTGCTGTGAAGGCGTCGAACAGAGCGTCGGGGTTGGGGTCTGGGGGCAGGTGGCCGGTGAGTCTCATCGCACACCATCCTCCCACGTCTGGCGGGTTCTTGGCCGCGGGTCGCCTCCACCTGCATGCCGAGATGGCGGCTGTCCTGCGACTTGAATCTGCTCGGCCTTCATCAGGAGCGGCTGAGGCATAGGGTCCCGAGACAGGGCGCATATGTTCTTCCACGCTATGAAACCGATGGGCACGGGAACACATCGGGTCCGTGGGTCCGTACTATGGTCCCCATGTCGCGAACCATCCGTGCCGCCACCCAAGCCGATCTTCCAGACATCGTCAGGATATACAACGAGGCAGGGGTTGCCACCACCGCGACCTATGACCTCGAACCGGTCACGCTGGAGGAGCGGACACAGTGGTTCGAGAGGCTCCGCAGCCGAGGCTTCCCAGTCCTGGTGATGGTGGACGACGAGGAGGTTGCGGGGTTCGCCAGCTATGGGCCCTTCCGCGACAAGACAGGCTACGCGCACACCGTTGAGCACTCGTTGTACGTTGCCGACGGGAAGCGCTCCTCAGGGATAGGCCGAATGCTCCTGGGGGCCCTCATGGACTACGCCCACGGCCGTGGCATCCATGTGATGGTGGGGGTGCTCGACGCAGGCAATGAGGCGTCCAGGGCGTTTCACACCCGACTAGGTTTCACGGAGTCCGCTGTTCTGCAGGAGGTCGGGTGCAAATTCGGGCGCTGGCTCGACGTGATCTTCGTCACCTACCGGTTTGACTGACGCCATCCGGCAGTCCGCAGCCTGCCTGTAGCATGCCGACATGGCTTACCACGCTGACGCGAGCACGCATGAGGGCAAGGAAGTATTGACCTGGGAAGGTCTTGGCGAGGTCGTCGATGATCTGGCCCGCCAGATCACGGACTCGGGATTCCAGCCCTCGGTGATCATCGCCATTGCTCGGGGCGGGATGATCCCCGCGGGCGCACTCACCTATCGGCTGGGTGTGAAGCTGACCGACGCCATCAACGTCGAGTTCTACACGGACGTGAACCGCACTCTCCCGGATCCGGTGCTGCTGGCTCCGATGCTCGACACGGAGTCGATAGCGGATCGTCAACTCCTGGTGGTTGATGACGTGGCCGACTCGGGACGCACACTCGCGCTCGTGATGAAACTGCTCCGGGGGTTCGGGGCTGACGTGCGCAGCGCAGTGCTCTACACGAAGCCGAGCACCATCATCCAACCTGACTTCCGGTGGCGGGAGACTGACAAGTGGATCGTCTTCCCCTGGTCGGACAAGCCTCCCCTCGGCCTGGGCCAAGAGGCGCATTAGACTGCTTTCATGGCTGAGATCCGCACTCACGACTCTGAAGGCGGCTCCGACTTGGGGCGTCTTGTCCGCGAAGCGCTGGGAGAGACCATCCGTCCCATCATCCCCGGGGCTGTCTCGTCCCCTTCCGTTGCTGAAGAGGACGACGTGGAGTCCGGGGATTCCCCATCGCTGACCGGTCTACCCGACATCGTGGGCTTGGACATCGGCCTGTCCTCACCAGGTGTTCACGATAACAATCCGATAGTGTGATAGCCGGGCGCAGAAGCCCGTCGTTCTCGGAACTCTAAGGACTGAACATGACCCTCGAATGGACCGAACTGGACTCAAGGGCTGTCGACACGGCCCGGATCCTCGCAGCCGATGCCGTGGAGAAGGTGGGCAATGGCCACCCGGGCACACCCATCTCGTTGGCTCCTGTGGCCTACCTGCTGTACCAGAAGGTCATGAAGACCGACCCGACTGACGACATGTGGATCGGGCGGGACCGTTTCATCCTGTCGGCCGGCCACGCATCACTGCTCCAGTACTGCCAGCTCTACCTGGCTGGTGCGGAGCTGACCCTTGATGACCTGAAGTCGCTTCGCACCTGGGGCTCGAAGTGCGCGGGGCATCCTGAGTATGGTCACACGCATTTCGTCGAATGCACCACGGGGCCGCTGGGTGCTGGCATCAGCAATGCCGTCGGCATGGCGATGGCAGCCCGCAAGGAACGCGGCCTCTTCGATCCCGATGCGCCCGAGGGGGAGTCCGTCTTCGATCACTACATCTACTGCCTGGCCGGTGACGGCTGTCTCCAGGAGGGGGTCTCCGCCGAGGCATCCTCCCTGGCTGCCACCCAGAAC
>CAKZJI010000092.1 GCA_936941515.1 uncultured Propionibacteriaceae bacterium | reverse complement strand
CTTCCGATCTGTGCTGCACGTCAACGGCGACGATCCCGACTCCTGCATCCGCGCCGCACGGATCGCGTTCACATATCGCGAGCGTTTCCACAAGGACGTTGTGATAGACCTCGTCTGCTACCGACGTCGCGGCCACAATGAGGGCGACGACCCGAGTTTCACTCAGCCCCGAATGTACGATCTCATTGAGCAGAAACGCTCCGTCCGGCGCCTCTACACGGCCGCTCTCATCGGCCGCGGCGACATCTCCATGGCAGATGCCGAGGATGTGGTGAACAAGTTCCGAGCTCGCTTGGAGAACGTGTTCAAGGAGGTCAGGGACGCCAAACACTCCGGGACTGCGCAGGAGGAATACACACGGGTTCCCTATTACCCCGCCAAGCAGGATCAGAATCTGACGCAGATCACCCCCGAGATGATGCATCGGATCAGCGAGGTTCACACTGTTCTGCCGAAGGGCTTCACCCCACACCCCAAGGTGCTCCCGCAGCTTGAGCGCCGGGCTGAACAGATCCTCCATGGTCCGATCGACTGGGCTACGGCAGAGCTGCTGGCAATCGGTTCGGTGCTCATGCAAGGCCGCCCCGTGCGCCTGACCGGTCAGGATTCACGGCGCGGCACCTTCTCTCAGCGATTCGCCGCCATCGTGGACCGGGTCACAAACGAGGCTTGGGTTCCACTCAAACATCTCACCGATGACCAGGCGACATTCGACGTCTATGACTCGCTTCTCAGCGAGTATGCCGCGCTTGGCTTCGAATACGGCTATTCAGTGGCCCGACCCAATGCGCTGGTGCTGTGGGAGGCCCAGTTCGGCGATTTTGCGAACGGCGCCCAGATCATCGCCGACGAGTTCGTGGTCTCCGGCCAGGCCAAATGGGATCAGAAGTCTGGGGTGGTGCTGCTGCTGCCGCATGGCTTCGAGGGCCAGGGCCCCGATCACAGCTCCGCGCGGATCGAACGTTGGCTCCAGCTATGTGCTGAGAATGCTTTCGCAGTCTGCCAGCCCTCCACCGCGGCCAGCTATTTTCACCTGCTGCGCCAGCACGCCTTTGTGAACTTCCACCGACCAGTGGTGATCGCAACTCCAAAGTCGATGCTGCGCAGCAAGCAGGCTGCCTCCATGCCGGAGGATTTCACCACCGGCTCCTGGGACCCCGTGCTTGATGACTCGAGCATCACCGATCCGTCGGAGGTAGAGCGGGTGCTGGTGTGCTCCGGGAAGATCCGCTGGGAGCTGGTAAACCGTCGCGCCCAGCTTGGGCTGGAGAAGAAGGTGGCTGTTATCGCCTTGGAGCGGCTGTATCCCCTTCCTGGGCAGGAGATGGCGCAGTTGCTAGAGCGCTATCGTCACGTCTCCGACTGGCGCTTCGTGCAGGATGAGCCCGCCAACCAGGGGCCATGGCCGTTCATCTCGGTACATCTCCCGAACGCTGTCTCCATCCACACTGATCTGGCATTGCGCATGACCCGGGTGGCCAGACCGTGGTCGTCAGCTCCTTCCGTGGGGTCGTTGAAAGTCCATCAGCAGCAAAGCGAAGACCTGATGAACAACGCTTTCGGGGCCTGAGACATACACATCGGTCGACAGGAGCTGGGCAGGGTAATCAGATCATCCCGGAGGAGAGATGATCATCACGACATCACCTCAGCGCCAGCCCGCCGACACGCTCAGCCTCGTTGAATGCTCTGTACACCTGGAGGATGAAAAGGAGTGACTATGACCACCGCCCATGTGGTGGCGACGCATTACGTCGATCTGACGGGGTCCGCCCCTGAGGGAATCTGGTTTGCGCCCGGACGGGTCAACCTGATCGGAGAACACACCGACTACAACGACGGTTTCGTGCTTCCGTTCGCACTGGAGCAGCGCGCCCTGGTCGCGGCCGGCAGCCGCAGCGACGACCTCATCGTGATGCGCGCAATCGACCTTGACGAGACGGTACGGATGCCGATCAGCGACCTGGCCCCAGGCCGGGGAGGTTGGAGCGCCTATCCCGCAGGGGTGCTGTGGGCGCTGCGAGAAGCAGGGCATCGCATAGGCCCGATTACCCTGGTGCTGTCCTCCAACGTTCCCCTCGGCGCTGGTCTGTCCAGTTCCGCAGCCATCGAGTGCGCCGTGATGGCGGCCGCCTGTGACCTCTTCGAGTTGGACATATCTCCTATAGAGCGGGCGAAATTATCCCAACGCGCCGAGAATGAGTATGTTGGGGCTCCGACGGGTCTGCTTGACCAGGCAGCCAGCACGCTGTGTCAGCGCGAGACAGGGCTTTTCCTGGATTGCCGCACCCTGGAGGCCACCCTCGTTCCCCTGCCTCTCAGCTCCAAGGGGTTTGAAATCCTGGTGCTGGACACCCACACACCACACAGCCATGTCGATGGTGAGTACGGTGAGCGGAGAGCCACCTGCGAGGAGGCTGCCCGGCTGCTTCAGCTTCCAGCGCTCCGCGATAT
>CAKZJI010000091.1 GCA_936941515.1 uncultured Propionibacteriaceae bacterium | reverse complement strand
CGGTGTGGCATGGCTGTCGCTGATTGTCGCTAAGCAGATCAACGCCGACGCCGGACTCGGCTACCTCGTCATGAATGCGCGCACGTACTTCCGCAACGACATCATCGTGCTCGGTTTGGTGATCTACGCCTTGCTGGGATTGTTCAGCGATTCGATTGTCCGCGGCCTCGAGGCTTGGCTGCTCCGATGGAGGGTGAGTCGATGAGTGGGGAGACAGTTGTTCGTGCACAGGGGATTACACGTTCCTTCGGCAACGTCGAGGTGTTGCACGGCATCGATCTGACACTGCACAGCGGCGAGATCGTGGCACTCGTCGGCAGATCGGGATCGGGTAAGTCGACGCTGCTGCGTGCGCTCGCCCGGCTGCTTCCCCCGTCGCAGGGAACCGTGCTGCTCGACGAGAAGCCCATCTCCGCCCAACCCAGCCGCCACGTGGCCCGACGACTTGCGTTGCTGCCGCAGGCGCAGACGATGCCTGAGGGGCTGAGGGTGCGGGACCTTGTCGCCCGCGGACGTTTCCCGCACCAGACCTTCTTCCGGCGCTGGAGTGATGCCGATGAGGAGGCGGTGGCCAAGGCCCTGGCCGTGACGGACACCTCGGATATCGCAGATCGGCTCGTCGACCAGCTCTCCGGCGGGCAGCGGCAGCGGGTGTGGATCGCCACGATGCTGGCGCAAGACACCCCCATCGTGCTTCTCGACGAGCCCACCACATTCCTTGACCTCACCCACCAGATCGAGGTCCTGGAACTGTGCGACGGGCTGCGACGGGAGGGCCGCACTGTGGTGGCCGTCCTCCACGACCTCGGGCTGGCGGCCCGATACGCCACCCACATGGTGGCCATGAGCAATGGTCAGATCAGCGCACAGGGCACACCCGCCGAGGTGGTCACACCGGAGGTCATCCGAGACACCTTCGGGCTGGAGTGCCTCGTCATCAATGACCCCATCACCGGAACGCCGCTGGTGGTGCCGGGCCGATCCCAGCAGCTGCCATGACCCTCACCCAGCATCCCGAGCTTCCCCCCACACCCCGCACCGGGGACGGTCTGCCCCTGCGGGTGCGCCCCGAGTGGTGGCGTCGCCTGGTGGAGGAGCCTGATGCCTCACAGGCCGGGGATCTCTATGCCTCGGCGGAGCGTCTTCCCCTCACCAGTCCTGCGACCACACGGGGCGGGGCGGAGCTGTCGGAGGTGACATTCCTGGCGGAGGCGGAGCCTGACACTGAGTGGATCGTTCACCTCAACGGCATCACTGACCGCCGCCGTGAGACCCTGCGTCCCTGTCGCCTTGAACGTGTCCCGGGGACCCGGTTGCTCGGCGGCACCTTCCTCATCCCCACGGATGCGGTCCTGTCCTACCGGCTCACCGACATCACCGGGCTCCCCGACGACGCCGGAGGTGAGCGGTCAGGCTGGCTTGAGGTGCATCGTCGCGGCATCCCCGATCCTGGGAACCCGCACCGGATGCCGACTCCACTGGGAGGTGTTGCCTCCCTCTGGCATGGCCCGGATGCCCCCTGGAGCGGGTGGCCGGTGTCCGAGGTGGGCGGCTGGGTGGAGACGTCCTGTGACGGTGTGACGGTCCGGGTGCTGCCCGGCAATGAGCGGGTGGTTGTGTGCTTCGATGCGGAGTACTGGCGGGATCTGTGCCTGGGCGCTGCCGTCCGCGAGGCCGGGCTGCGGCACACCCTTGTCCAGATCGGCTCTGGAACCCGCGAAGAGCGGGCCGTCGCCCTGACATCCCCGGAGCATGCGGCTGAGCACCTGCGGCGCGGGCTGCGGGCAACCAGTGCTGTGCTGGGTCGTGAGGTGCTGCATGCGGATGTCGTCGCAGGCGAGTCGTTCGGTGGGCTGGCCGTCGCCTGGCTGCTGGCGCGGCATCCGGAGCTGGTGCGAGCAGGCGTGGCGCAGTCGGGGTCGTTCTGGCATCGTGCCGGTGGCCGATGGGGCGACGAGGGGCCCGGAGACCTGCTGCGGCTTCTGCAGCAGGGCGGGGCCGATGTGACACGACCGGTGGTGGTGCAGGTCGGGACGGAGGAGGACCTCCTGCTGCCCCTGAACCGTGCCTACCGCGATGCGCTGCTGCAGCAGGGCGCGCAGCTCGGCTACCGGGAGGTTCGCGGCGGCCACGACTACGCCTGGTGGAGGGCGGGCCTCATCGAAGCCCTCGGGGAGCTGGAACGCCTCCAGAGATGAGCGGTGGGCTGTAAAAGCGTTGGGAACCCATCTGCTGCTGTGATGGGGTAAGCGCCGGTGACCACCTCGTCGTCCCCCGTGATCTTCCGATATCCTCGTGTCAGCTGGGCGCCCGACCTGAGGGCAACGGGGCCCGCCAGTTCGCGTTCATGCAATGCGTCCCAAGGCTGTCGCGCCGGGAGCACACACCACCGTCGGCGAGACCGCCGGGCGCATCCGTGTGAAAGCGCTCTCATTACGGATCGACCTGAAGGAGTGCCAATGCCGGCTCTGATACCACTGCCCAACTCAATTGAGTGGGGTACGGACCACTTCCTGCTCACAGAGCAGACCGCCGTCGGCTGCGCCCAGGGGGCCAGCGCAGAGGAACTGGAGGCGGCGCTCGGCGTTCGGCGTCTGCTGTCGGCCACCACCGGGCTGCTGCTGCCCGAGGGGGAGGAGGGCATCGTCGTCGCATTCGATCCCGGGCTTCCGGCCGAGGGGTACCGTCTGGAGGTGTGTTCCGACGGGGTGAGCATCATCGCCGCCGACTACCGGGGCGCGCAGTGGGCGGCCCAGACTCTGCTGCAGCTGGGACCTGACGATGTCTATGCGGTTCCCCTGGGCAAGCCTCTGCCCCTGGCGACGGCGCGGATTGAGGATGCTCCCCGCTTCCCCCGGCGCGGGGCCATGCTGGACTCGTCCCGTCACTTCGTACAGTTTGCGGAGGTCCTCCATTTCGTCGACTGGCTGGCCCGCCATAAGCTGAATGTCTTTCACTGGCATCTC
>CAKZJI010000090.1 GCA_936941515.1 uncultured Propionibacteriaceae bacterium | reverse complement strand
GTCGGCGATGCCATTCATCGGGTAGGTGTGCTGCTCGCACCAGAACCCGATCAGCCCGGTGGTGATGAACCCGATGCGCGGATCGCCATCATATTTCTTGCCGAAAGCTGTGACGAAATCCTTGATCAGTGACTGCACTCGCGGATCATTGTAGTCAGGGGAGAAGCTGATTCCGTTATTGTTAAATACAGTGTATTTCCTGGACTGATCGATCCCGCCTGCTCCCAAGAGGTAATCCGGCACTCCTGTCTTTTTGCTGGGATAGTCGAGATAGAACCTTAGTGCAGCCTGGTGCCCTCGGGCCTTGATGGCCTCCAGCTCGTTCTCGAATTTGCTCCAGTCGTAGCTTTTATCGCCTTTGACAACGTCGTTGAGTGGCAGATAGAACCATTCCATGGTGTGGGGGAGTCCGGTATTGTTGTCCATCTGCTGTGCGTAGGGTATGAAGCCCTTCAATGGGTTGTCGGTGCGTGCTGCCGTCGTCTCAAGAGACTGCCATCCCGCGATGATGCTGTCGTTGGCATGCGCGCTGGGCAAGATGGCTGTCAGGGATAAGGCTGCGACGGCTGCCGCAGCGGCGGTGCGAAGCTTTAACATTGACTCTCCTATTCGTGAGATATTGATGTCATCACATGGTTTTGTGTGTGGCGAGACTCGCCGTTGGATAGATCGTGGGCGATCAAGGCCAACCTACTAGGCGGTGGGGTCAAGGCCCTCGGCCGCGTCAGGCCAGCCGCTCTGAACTGCCCACAAGACGGCACTAGGCTGGCCCCGTGAGCCAGTTTGAATCACTCGGTCTGCCGATGCTCCACCTGGGGAAGGTGCGCGAGATGTACGCGCTGCCCGAGGGGAACCTCCTGATGGTGGCCACGGACAACATCTCAGCCTTCGACCACGTGCTGCCAAGCCTCATCCCGGACAAGGGAGCTGTGCTGACCCAGCTGTCCCTGTGGTGGTTCGAGCAGCTGGCTGACCTGGTGGACAACCACGTCGTCTCCGTCAATGTGCCGGCGGCCGTGAGGGGGCGCGCCATCGTCGTCGAGAAACTCCAGATGGTGCCGGTGGAATGCGTGGCGCGTGGCTACCTGACGGGATCCGGATGGGCTGAATACCAGCAGATGGGCACGGTGTGCGGGGTGCAGTTGCCGGAGGGGCTCCGCGACGGCGACAAACTGCCTGCACCCATCTTCACGCCAGCCATCAAGGCAGAGATGGGGGGACATGACCAGAACGTCGACTTCGACACTATCGTCCGCTTGCACGGCGACGGCCTGACCCGGCAACTCCGCGACCTCACCTTGCAGATCTATGCCCGGGCCGAGCAGATCGCCGCACAGCGAGGCATCATCCTGGCCGACACCAAGTTTGAGTTCGGACGTCGCGACGACGGCGCGCTAGTCCTAGCCGACGAGGCGCTGACCCCCGACTCGTCGCGTTTCTGGGATGCCGGACTGTGGGCTCCGGGCAGCCAGCTGCCCAGCTTTGACAA
>CAKZJI010000089.1 GCA_936941515.1 uncultured Propionibacteriaceae bacterium | reverse complement strand
GACGGCGCCGTCGGCGGCCTCGACGCCCTCCGGAGGAATGGACGGGTCACGCGGGGTGCTGGGTGCGCATCCGGCCAGCAACAGCGTCGCTGTCACCGCGGCGGCCAGCATGCCCCGCAGTCGCGTGCCCCATGTGATCTGAGAACTCACGGTGATCCCTTCCCATCGGCCTGTGCCCGGAAGCGGCTGGCTCCCTTGCTTTCCACGAGACTACCGGGACAGCATGGCAGGACTCTCAGGCAGGCCTCCGAACTGCGCAGATGCGGTCATCTGATGAGTTGCGTTTCCGTAGTCCCCGCAGGGCGCGTATGTGATTGGTGGTGATGTCGTGGGCAGGTACCCTAGGAGACGGTGACACCCCGTCTCAGCGGCGGGTCACGCCTCATGACGTCCTCATCCAAGGAGTGAACCCGGTTGTCCGTCCCCTTGTGGGTGTGGGCTCTGACCATCGCCCTCATCGCCGTCCTGTTCGCCTTCGACTTCTTCTTTCACGTCCGTCAGGCGCATATCCCGACCATCAGGGAGGCTGCGGTCTGGTCGGCGATCTATGTCGGGCTGGCCGTGGCCTTCGGCATCGCCGTGTGGATCTTCGGCGGCCACGACATGAGTTTTGAGTACTTCAACGGGTGGCTGGTCGAGAAGGCCCTCAGCGTCGACAACCTGTTCGTTTTCCTGGTGATCATGGGGTCATTCGCCGTTCCCCGTGAGGACCAGCAGAAGGTGCTGCTGTTCGGCATCATCTTCGCCTTGGCCTGCCGCTCCGCGTTTATCGCGGCGGGCGCCGCCATCATCACGGCATGGAGCTGGGTGTTCTACATCTTCGGGTTCTTCCTCATCATCACGGCCGGGAGGCTGCTTGCCCCCGACGACGGGGACTCCGACGAGGCCGACAACCTCGTCATTCGCATCGCCAAGAGATACCTGCGTACCACCGACCACTACGACGGCGACAAGCTGTTCACCGTCCAGAATGGCAAGCGGGTGCTCACCCCGATGCTGCTGGTGATGGTGGCCATTGGTGGCACTGACCTGATGTTCGCGTTCGACTCCGTTCCGGCGGTCTATGGCGTCACCCAGAACCCGTATCTGGTGTTCACGGCGACGGCGTTCTCACTGATGGGGCTGCGCCAACTGTATTTTCTCATCGACGATCTCCTGGACCGTCTCATCTACCTCAAATATGGTTTGTCGGCGATCCTGGGATTCATCGGCGTCAAGCTCATCCTCCACGCCCTCCATGACAACAATCTGTCGTTCATCAACGGCGGCAACCCCATTCCCGTCTACACCTTCGGCAACGTTGAGGCCCTCCTCGTCGTGGTCGGTCTGCTGGCCGTCACCATCGTCGCCTCGCTGCTGAGCCCCAAGGGGGTTGTTGCCAGCGAGGTGCGATCCCTGGACCGCAGGGCCCACGCCTACCTTCACACCGAGTATCGCGGCACCGATGAGGAACGCAACATCTTGTACAGCGAGATCGTCGCCCGCGAGGCGAAGCTCAAGGAGATGAAGCCGGAGCTGGTTGCCCACTACATGGAGGCCGCCGGGGTGGACAGGGCGCTGGCGAAGGTCCACGAGATGCACGAAGACCTGACCTGACATGGCCGTCGAGTCAGCCCTGAGCTGACGCTGCCCGTCACAGGCATCCAGGGCCATTTGCTGTCAGCGGTGATCCTGCTGTGGGCGCTGCTGGCCGCCGCGTTCACCGTCGCCTCGCGACGCATCGGCCCGGAGGCCTTCGGCAGGGGCACCGAGGATCTCACGTTGTCCTCTCCCTGAAGCGGTGACAGAGTGAGCGGGAGTCCGATGACATCATCTGTGAAGACCACCATCTGCCAGCTGCCGAGGAGAACCTGTGTTCAAAGAGCTTCGTTCAGCCGTCAAGGGCCTGCGACGATCCTGGATGTCGCTGCTGAAGTACCTGATCGTTACGAAGGCGCTTCAGTTCTTGGTGTTGTTCCCGCTGTTCTGGTGGTTGGCGGGGCGGCTGTTCGCCTGGCGGGGGTTGGTCTCCCTCAACAGCGCCAACGCGGCCGGTTTCCTGCTCTCAACGCCCGGCCTGTTGTTTGCGCTGCTGACTTGCGGGATGCTGCTGCTTACCCTGCTGATCGAGATCGGCGGTTTCGTGACGCTCAGCGCCACTGCTGTGAAAAGTGATGTGCAACCCGGATATCGCGCAATCCTGGGCACTGTCTTCCGGTCTTTCAGGACGATCATCGGGCCGGGCCTAGTGGTGGTGCTGGCTCTGGTCCTGGTGGTCATGCCGCTGACTGACTCCGTCCTGAATGTCAGCTTTCTTTCCGACATCCGTATTCCGAACTTCATCACCTCCGTGATCCTGGCCCATCCCGTCTACAGGATCGCCTATTGGGTGCTGCTGGCTGTTCTGCACGTCGTCGCCGTCCTGATGATGTTCCTGTTTCACTTCATGCTGCTGGGGCATCTCAGATTCGGGGCAGCCGCTCGGGCCAGCGCCCGGCTCGTCAAGAGGAACCTGCTGCGGCTTGTCGGCTTCATGCTGATGGCGGGAGCATTTCTCGGCGTGGTCGTGACGGTGGTTCTGCTCGGAATCATTCTGCTCCTCAATGGCGTTAGTCTGGCTGTGCAGGAGAATCCGGGGGTTGAGCTGTTTCTGGGGACGACGTGCCTGCTGCTGATCGGGGCGGTCATCGGCTTGACCACCAGCCTGCTGCTGCCCTCGCAGCTCTATCTGCTGACCAACCGGTACTACACCTATCTGGAGGCGCTTCCCGACGACGATGCCCTGCGACCACTTGCCGACAAGGCTCCGGTGATGGAGGCGAAGACGAAACCGAGTGTGCTGGACCGCGTCATAGAGCGACGCGGCATGCTCGTGGCTGTCTTCCTCGTCCTCGTGCTGGCGTCGGCGGGCATTTTCACGGTGGTGGCGGGTGAGGTGACGAAGGCGCCGAACATCGCCGTGGTGGGGCATCGCGGCGGTCCAGGGGACACGGCTGTCGAGAACACCCGGGAGGCCATCGAGCAGTCCATCGCCGCCGGGGCGCAGTACGTGGAGGTCGATATCCAACGCACTCTCGACGGCCAGTACATCGTCTTCCACGACAATGACTTCTCGCGTTTCACCAGCGATAGGCGCAGCCCCCAGGAGATGACGCTTGCCGAGATCAAGGCGCTCGACCTCGGTGAGAAGTCGGGTGGCCGGTACGTCGATGTCAGAGTCCTCAGCATGAATGAGCTCTTTGAGCTGACAAGGGGGCGCATCGGCATCTTCTTGGAGCTGAAGGGAAAAAGCGCCGACACGCAGATGGCTGACGACGCAGTCTCCGCGGTGAAGGAGGCCGGGATGCTGGATCAGGTGGTCGTGATGTCGCTGGACTACGGGCTCATCGAACACATTGAGCATCACCATCCGGAGGTTGTCAGCGGCTTCACGTATTTCCTGTCGCTGGGCAACACCTCACAGCTCACCGGCGACTACCTGATCCTTGAGGAGGATGCCGCCTCCGCTGAGCTCATCGACCAGATCCATGCCGTCGGCAAACGCGCCGCGGTATGGACGGTGAACACGGAGGACTCCATGGAGAGATTCGTCAACTGGCCCGTGGACGCGGTGATCACCGATTATGTGGACGACTGGCAGAGGGTCGCGGAGGAACGTCGCCACGAGGATCCCCTGGTCAGCTTGGCTCGGCAGCTGTTCGGCTGACCTGTGGGATGGGGAGACGTTAGCTGGCGTTGTGGCGCTGGTAGGCGGGCTCCCGCAGTCCGAGGAGAGCCTCGGTCATCCGGGCGGCTTCGACATGATGGGCGACGTCATGCACCCGGATCATGCGCGCTCCCCGCTCAATGCACCAGGCTGCGGCGACGAGCGACCCTGTGAGCCGCTGATCCTTGGGGCGGTCCAGGGTCTCGCCGATGAAGTCCTTGTTGGAGCACGCCGCCAGAACAGGCAGGCCGAGGACGGTGAACTCGTCGAGGCGATGCAGCAGCTCCAGGGTGTGGCGGGTGTTCTTGTTGAGGTCCGGCCCAGGATCGATGACCAGTTGGCCGCGCCTCACCCCGGAGGCTTCCGCCAGCGCGACCCGCTCACGCAGGAACGCCAGGACCTCCGTCACCACATCGTCGTAGCGGGGGCGTCGCAGATGGGTGCGCGGGGCAGCCAGACTGTGGGTGACGATCAGGCCTGCGCCGGTGCGGGCGGCGAGGGGAGCCAGCTCGGGATCGGACAGGCCGGAGGTGTCGTTGATGATGTGTGCGCCGGCCTCAATGGCGGCGGAGGCGACGGCGGAGCGGAAGGTGTCGACGCTGACCATCACCTGCGACTGCTCCGTGATGGCCTCGACGAGGGGACAGATCAGGTCTGTCTCCTCTGCCTCAGAGACCTCCTGCGCATCGGGTGAGAATGGAACCCCACCGACGTCGATGACATCCGCGCCCGCATCGGCTGCTGCGAGCGCGGCATCGACGGCTGCGTTGAGCTCGAAGGTGCGTCCACCGTCGAAGAACGAGTCTCGGGTGCGGTTGACGATGGCCATCACGGCGACGCGATGATCGAGGTCCAGGCGTGATATCACCTGTCCATTCAATCAGCCAGCCTCCGCCGGCTGCCTCGCGATCTTGTCATGTTGAGGATTTGCGTCACATGGATCCGATAGGGGTCCTTGCCGTCTGGCTCACCTCGGCGACGATGCCCGTCAGGGTCTCCTCCAGTGGTGTGTGGGTTTCGCCGAGCAGGTCCCGGGTATCGGTGTCGTCGGAGATGAAGGGCCCAGACATCTGATAGACGGTCTGCCCGATCGCGCGCATCGTCGGCGAGAACCAGCCGAGCAGACGCAACGCCGCAGTGGGGATGACGCTGATTCTCGGGTCCCCGTCGATCCCGGCGATCTGGAACAGCAGCCGAGCCAGCTCGCGGGCGCTGAGGGCGGGTGCGTTGGGGACGTGCCAGGCGCGACCGAGCATCTGCGGGTCGGTGGCGGCGCGGGCCAGCAGACGTCCGAAGTCGGGGACCGCAGTCCAGCTGTGTGGGACGTCGGCGCTGCCGATGATACTGGCCTTCCCCCTGGACAGCAGGGGGGTGATGATGCGATCCCCGGCGTAGGAGGCCGTTCCCGCGCCGACTCCGAGGTAGGACGAACCGCGCACCTCGACGGCCCGGATTCGTCCCTGCTCATGGGCTTCGAACAGGCGACGGGTCACGTCGGCTCGGATCTCGCCCAGTGTCGACGGCGGGTTGAGGGGGTCGGTGGCGTGCATCGGCATGACTCCGCGTGCGTAGGAGTAGTGGTTGCCCGCGAGCACCAGGGTCGCGTCCTGCCGCTCTGCCAGGTGGATGAGGTTCTCGATGGCCAGGGGCCAGCCGCGACTCCACCCGGCGATGGTGTAGGTGAAGTTACAGCAGGCAATGATCGCGGCGCTGGGGGCGAGGGCATCCAGGCCGTCGCCCGTGACGACGTCGATCTTGGCGGTCTGCGCGCCGGGCAGCTGCGTTCCACTGCGGGTGGCCACCGTGACCTGGTGGCCGGCGCTGATGAGGGAGTGTGTCGTGGCCCTACCGAGGGGGCCGGCGCCGATGACCGTGATGTGTTCCATGGTTTCTCCTTGAGGTGAGACGAGCTGTAAAACAGTAAACACCGTTCACGTTTTTGTGGCGGCATTCATGCCAGACTGGGGGTCATGGCAGCCACCCCACGCAGCGAGGCCCGTGACGCCTTCAGCCGACGACTGTTGGAGGTCGCGCACCGGCACCTGGCGGACAAGGGAGCGGCGGGACTGGGGATGCGCGCCCTCGCCCGCGATCTCAGCGTGACGCCTGGTGCCCTGTATCGCTACGTCAAGAGCCGCGACGACCTCCTGACGCTGCTCATCGTCGACGCCTACGAGTCGCTCGGGCGGGCTGTGGAGGAGGCCGAGGAGGCGATTCCCCGCGACAACCTGGAGGGTCGCTGGCTGGCGGTGTGGCGCGCGGCCCGCACGTGGGCGTTGGGGCATCGCAATGAGTACGGCCTGATCTACGGCACCCCCGTCCCTGGATACCAGGCCCCGCCGGAGACGATCCCAGCCGCGTCCAGGATCTCCCTGCTGCTTGCGCGGATTGCCTCGGAGGTGGCGGCCTCGGGTAGGGGTGCCCCGTCGTCAGGTCAACCAGAACTGGCCCCGGGTGTGCTGAAGGACATTGAGAGGGTGCGTCTTTGGACCATTGAGCAGGGACTGCCTGCGAATGCCTCGGATGAGATGATCCTCGCCGTCCTGAGAGACTGGACCGAGCTGTTCGGCTGCATCAGCATGGAGCTCTTCGGCCACTATGTCGGCAGCATCGAGGCTGGATCGGCTTTTCTCGACGAGGTGGCCCGGCGCAGCTTCGGCGAACTCCAGGAACTGGCAAGGTCCTAATCGTCACCCAGAAATGCTCATCGCACGGTGAGACTGATGTAGCTGGAATATCAGATATCTCTGAAAACAAGACCAGCTCACGGGTTTTAACACGCACTCAATAACACGCGAGGCGACCACTGAAGGGAGGCCATGGAAGCGGCAGCGGTCAACGGGACAGAAGACGCTCCCGGGACCGCGGTACATCGTGACCCACGCGCAGGAGGCACACGTGCGAGGTTTTCCGATCGGACGAGATCGCCGAAGCAGTCCTAGGCGTGGTTAGCGCAGGCCTCTTCTGGTTGAGGTCGTCATCGCTGGCCTATGGCCACGCTGCCCAGGACACCCTGGGGCGATTCACCCAGATGCTAGGGTATTAACGCACGACACCGTACGGCACAACCGAGACAACGCACATGACCACAAGGAAAACCACGCCTTGTTAGAAGTCCTCATCGCCCTCTCCCTGGCGATCCTCATCGGCAACATCATTGCCCACAAGACACGCCTCACCCCCGCCATCGTCCTCATCGTCCTAGGGCTGGTGCTGGGTCTCATCCCCGCCCAGCGGCTGCACGAGGTGCAAGAACTCGGCCTGCCCCCACATGTCATCCTCGAAATCTTCCTGCCCATCATGCTCTTCTGGGAGGCGCGCAATACCTCCTGGCGGGAGATTCGTAAATTTATGCGCGGCATCATCCTCACCGGTACGCTGCTGGTCATCTTCACCGCCGCCGCGATCGCCTGGACGCTGAATTTCTTCTTCAGCGTCGACTGGGGGGTGGCCCTCATCATCGGCGCCGCTCTGGCCCCCACAGACGCCACCGCCGTGGCCACCCTCAACGGCAAACTACCCAAGTCGTCCATCACCATCTTGAAGGCCGAATCGCTCATTAATGACGGCACCACCCTGGTGATTTTTGCGCTCGCCCTCCAGGTAGCTAACGGGCACCATCTCAGTCTTGGGCCCAGCACCGGCATGTTCTTCTACTCGTTCGCGGTGGGCATCCTCGTGGGCCTGGCTGTGGGCTGGGTGGGCAATAAAATCCGCGCCTGCCTCACTAACCCCATGTATTTCACCGTGTTCATGGTGACCACACCGTTTATCGCCTTCCTCCTCTCTGAGCAGCTGGAGATTGCCGAGGGGTTCAAGGGCTCCGGTGTGGTGGCAGTGGTGGTGGCGGCCATCTACCTCACCTACAACGGTCCGGATACGATCACGGCGCAGAACCGCTTCTACGGCCTGCCGATTTGGGCGTTCATCTCCTTCGTGCTCAACGGGGCGCTGTTCGTGCTGGTGGGAGTGCAGATGCCCGAGGTGTGGCGCGCCATGGACGAGGTGGCCCAGCACAACCACTACTCCGTGGTTAACGGCGTGATGGTGGTTCTCCTGGCGTGGGTGACGAGCGTCGTTGCCCGGTTTGTTTTCTTGAACGTGACCGTGGGGATTATTCGCGCCCTGGACCGCAGCGAGAAGCAGCGGCGGCTGCGCAGCACCTTCCGCGGGCGTGTGGTGAGCACCTTTGCGGGCCTGCGCGGGGGTATCTCCCTGGCGGTGGCGCTGTCGGTTCCCGCTGATGTGGAGGGGCGCGAGTTCATTATCTTTGTGGTGGCTGCGGTGGTTATCCTTTCCATGGTGGTGCAGGGTCTTGCGCTGCCGAGGGTGATTCGGTGGGCGAAAATCCCCTCCGACGATTCGGAGGCGCGCGAGATTACCGAGGCGGCGCGCCTGGCCTGGAATGAGACCTACGAGAATCTGGACGAGCTGGCCGAGCAGGCGAATGTTTCCCCCGAGGCGCTGGAGAGCATACGCGAAGAATGCAAGCACCGTATCCGCCTGTATAACGACCATCACGACGCCTACAAGGAGATCGCCAGCATGGAGGCGCGCCCGGACGGCTCTCACACCGCCACCCAGCTGGAGCAGGAAAATATACTGCGCCTGGCGTTTCTTGCTAACCAGCGGCAGGTGCTCAAGCGCCTGCGCAATGAGGGCAAGATCGACATGAACGTGCTGCATGTGATTCAGGAGCGCCTGGACCTTGAGGAGGTGCGCATCCTCGGCCCGGTTGAGCTGGAGTAGCGCCCCGTCTTAACGGGCTGACTGAGACGAACCATCGGTTGGTCTGAAGACACCACGCCCAGACCAACAGGCCACCGCACCAGGCTACCGACCAGCCAACCCGGGACGCTGCCCCGCTCTGAAGAGATGTGGGTAAGACCAGCACCACACCGCGGAACACCGCTTCTCCTTGAAAGCTGTACTTTGTCACGCTATCCTGAACGTGTTCAGTGAACGTGTTCAGGAGGTGTGATGCCGACCCGCAGCGATATGAAGGCCGAAACCCAGCGGCGAGTGCTGACCGAGGCCGACCGGCTCTTCCGTGAGCGAGGCCTCGCAGCCACCACCGTGCGCGACATCGCGTCGGCGAGCGGAGTGAGCGTCGGCACGGTCATGGCCGTCGGCGACAAGCCGGCGCTGCTCGTCAAGGTCTTCGACGGCCTGATCGAGGAGACCCACGCCGCCCGCCGCGAGACACCCCCACGCAGCGACAACCGCGTTGTCCGCGTCCTGAGCCTCGTCGAGCCCTTCCTGAAGCTGTTCATCAGCCGCCAGGAACTGGCTCGGGCCTACGGGTCGATCCTGATCTCCGGCAATCACTCCTCCGAGATCTTCACCCGACTGACCGAGATCCTCCTGACGGAGATCCGCGACGCCATCAGCCACCCCGAATGCACCCGAGACGAGGTGGACCGTCAGGCCCGGGCCCTCTATTACGCCTACCTGGGCGTGCTGTTCAGCTGGGCCACCCGTCCCACTCTTGAGGGCAGCTCCATCATCGCGGAGCTGCGCACCACCTTCGAGACCATCTGCAATCACAAGGAGCAAGAATGACCTTCACAGTCGACCCCTGGTGGTCCACCATCGCCCTGGCCGCAGCACTGCTGATCGACGCGATCCTCATGATCTGGCCGCCGAAGTTCATCCGCGACTGCCTAGATGGCGTCAACTTCCCCAGGGAATGGTCCTGGACCCTGATCATCATCAAATTCCTCGGCGCCACGGGCCTGATCGCCGGCATCTGGCTGCCGGGAGTGGCATTCGCGACGAGCGTCGCGGTGGTGGTGTACTTCCTGTGCGGCGTCGTGGCCCACTTCCGAGCTGACAACGCCCGAGGCCAGGCCTTCGCGAGCTGCCTGTTCATGCTCGCGCTGGGGATCCTCACCCTGGTGGTCATCGTCGCCTTCTGACCCGAGGCCTTCCCCATCAGAGCAACCAACATCCGCATGGTGATCGCGGGCATCCCGGGCCTCCCTGGGAAACGCCAGCGGCTCTCGCTGAGTCAACGCCTCCAGTAGCCCATGAAGGCAATCTGCTTGCGCGCCACCCCGAAATCCCTGACCAGGGTGCGACGCAGCCCCGCGACCACACGGCACTCGCCCGCCACCCAGTAGAACATCTCCCCAGGGCCCTTCCCGGGCTCGTTGAGGTTCTCGCCCAGGGCGGAGAACGTCGGGGTCTCCCACACCAGCTCGTTGTCGTCGTGTTCTGGCAGGTCCTCGACACCGGCATGCGCGCGTCCCTGCGACACCTCCGCCAGCAGCGCCTCCACCATCCGGTCTCCGTGCTCCCGACCGTCGCGCGCCAGCCACCGCACCTCGAAACCCGGTGGGGCGTCGATGGGCAGTTCGTCGTCGGCAACCGGCACCTCGATCAGGGCGCATCCCCGGGCGTCGCGCGGCAGGTCCTCCAGGATTCGCGCGATGGCGGGGGCTGCCGTCTCGTCGCCAGCCAGCAGGATGCGCGACGCCGACCCCGGGGCGAACTCAATGCCCGCGCCCGCCAGCCCCCGGCGCGGCAGGATCATCGACGCCCGGTCGCCGGGCTGCGCCGCTGCCGCCCACTGCGATGCCGGTCCAGTGCGGCCGGGTGAGAAATGCAGCACGAAGTCGACGGTGATGAACGTCTCATCGGCGCGCCGGTCGATCTCCCGGATCGAGTAGGTGCGCAGCTGTCCCCGCCTGTCCTCGGGAGAGGCGAGCCACTCGCTGTACCAGTCGTCGCCGCTCGCGACCCAGGGTTCGCAGCCGGGCGACGGTATGCCCACGCGAATCCGCTGATCGTAGACGGGCCCCGCCCCGCCGACCTCAGCCGGCGCGCGGAATCGGATGCGCGCGAAGTGGGGGGTCACCCGGTCCGCGGAGACCACCTCGACGGCGACCGTCAGCCAGTCACTCATCGCCGAGGCTCACGTGGTGGCGTCCGATAGGCATCACCAGCGGCGCGCCCGACACCGGATCCGGCACCACCCGCGACTCGATCCCGAACACCTCCCGCACCGTCTCCCGCGTGACTACCTCCTCCGGTGTGCCCTGGGACAGGATCGCGCCCCTCCGCATCGCGATGAGCTGGTCGGAGTAGCGCGCAGCCAGCCCCAGATCATGCAACACCATCACGACGGTGGTTCCCCTGCGCCGGTTCAGATCCGTCAGCAGGTCCAGCACCTCCAGCTGATTCGCAACGTCCAGGAACGTCGTGGGCTCGTCGAGCAGCAGGATGTCGGTCTCCTGGGCCAGCGCCATCGCGATCCACACCCGCTGACGCTGACCGCCCGACAGCTCGTCGACGGGACGCGACGCCAGCTCCGTGGCGTTGGTGGCTGCGAGAGACTCCGCCACCACCTCATAGTCGCGCTTCGACCAGCGGCCCATCATCCCCTGGTGGGGATGCCTGCCACGTCCCACCAGATCGGCGACGACGATGCCCTCCGGCGCGATCGGCGACTGCGGCAGCAGCCCCAACACCTTCGCGATCTCCTTGGTGGGTTGCTCGTGGAGGGACGTGCCGTCCAGGATC
>CAKZJI010000088.1 GCA_936941515.1 uncultured Propionibacteriaceae bacterium | reverse complement strand
CTGGGCCTCAAGGCCGACGAGTACGAGTCCATCCGCGAGCTGCTGGGGCGCCGCCAGACCGGCGTGGTGGGCATGAAGATTGCCGATCCGGTGCGTGACGCCGCGCGCATCCCGCCGCTGCAGACGCTGGCCGACAGGCTGCTCGACACCCAGCCCGCCATGGCGCGCGGTCTGATCCGTCGCTGGGTGGGCGATTTCGAGGATTCGGCCTCGCGGACGAGCTGGACCAGCCGGGCCAGGGTGGAGTCCTCGGCGCGGCGGGTGACGACGACCTCGATCGCGCCGGGGCCGTTGATCGTGCCGGCGTAGACGGTGCTCGCGGCCTCGACCGTGGCGGGCACGCGCCGCGCCAGCTCGGTGGGGAAGCCGCCGTGGGCGATGAAATGCTCCTCCGCCTCGTTGAACCAGACCGGGACGCCCGGCAGGTCGGCGATGCCGCCGATCTTGCCCTCCTTGACCAGCATCGCGATCTTCTCGGCGAGGCTGTCGGGGTTGACCTGGTACGGCAGCTCGGACACCACGAGGCAGGTGCGCCCCTGGATCTCCTCGACCTCGACCACCGCGCGCATCGTGATCGAGCCGCGCCCGGTGCGGTAGGCGTCCTCGATGCCCCGGCGGCCCAGGATGGTGGCGCCGGTGGGGAAATCGGGTCCGGGGATCCGCTCGATGAGGGCGTCGAGCAGCTCCTCGCGCGAGGCGTCGGGGTGCTCGAGGTACCACTGGGCTCCACGGGCGACCTCGCGCAGGTTGTGCGGCGGGATGCGGGTGGCCATGCCGACGGCGATGCCCTCGGAGCCGTTGACCAGGAGGTTGGGGAACCGGGCCGGCAGGATGACCGGCTCCTGGTTCTTGCCGTCGTAGTTGTCCTGGAAGTCGACGCTGTCCTCGTCGATGTCCCGGAGCATCTCCATGGCCAGGGGCGCCATCTTGCACTCGGTGTACCGGGGGGCGGCGGGCCCCAGGTTGCCGGGCGTGCCGAAGTTCCCCTGGCCGGCCACCAGCGGGTAGCGCAGCGACCACCACTGGACCAGGCGGGCCAGGGCGTCGTAGATGGCGCTGTCGCCGTGGGGGTGGTAGAGGCCCATCACCTCACCAACCACGCGGGAACACTTGTTCCAGCCCCGGTCGGGCCGGTATCCACCATCCCACATGGCGTACAAAACACGACGGTGCACGGGTTTCAGGCCGTCCCGAACATCCGGCAGGGCCCGTCCGACGATGACGGACATGGCGTAGTCGAGGTAGGACTTCTGGATCTCCACCTGCAGATCGACCGGGGTGGTGTGCCCCGCCATCTTCTCCAGACCCTGCGCCTCGGCCTCCAGTTGTTCGTCGACACCCTCAGGGCGCTCTGTGGTCTCGTCAGCCACTCCAAGCTCCTTCTCTCAGTCTCGGGCGGGTTAGATGTCCAGGAACCGGACGTCGCGGGCGTTGTGCTGGATGAAGCTGCGCCGCTGCTCGACGTCCTCACCCATCAGGATGGAGAACATCTGATCAGCCATGGCGGCATCCTCAAGATTAACCTGCAGCAGGATGCGTTTGGCCGGATCCATGGTGGTCTCCCACAGGTCATCGGCGTTCATCTCACCCAGGCCCTTGTAGCGCTGGATGGGGTTGACGTTGGGCAGCTTCTTGCCCTCGGCCAGGCCCGCATCACGCATCGCGTCGCGTTCCTCGTCGCTGTAGGCCAGTTCGTGGGGGGCGTTGGTCCAGCGCAGCCGGAACAGAGGCGGCTGGGCCAGGTACACATGCCCGGCGTCGATCAGGGGACGCATGAAACGGAACAGCAATGTCAGCAGCAGGGTGCGGATGTGGGCGCCATCGACGTCGGCGTCGGCCATCAGCACGATCTTGTGATAGCGCAGCTTGTCCAGGTCAAACTCGTCCTGGATGCCGGTGCCGAGGGCATTGATGATGGCCTCGACCTCTTTGTTGGCCAGGATCTTGTCCAGGCGCGCCTTCTCGACGTTCAGGATCTTGCCGCGGATGGGCAGGATGGCCTGGGTCTTCGGGTCGCGGCCACCGCGTGCTGATCCGCCGGCAGAGTCCCCCTCGACGATGAACACCTCACAGTCAGCGGGATTGCGGGACTGGCAGTCGACGAGCTTGCCGGGCAGGCCACCGCCACCGAGAAGCCCCTTGCGGTTGCGGGCCAGGTCACGGGCCTTGCGGGCGGCGATGCGGGCGGCCGCCGCAGCCTGCGACTTGCGGATGATGTCCTTGCCCTCGGCGGGGTTGCGCTCAAACCAGTCACCCAGACGGTCGTTGAGGGCCTTCTGCACGAACGACTTGGCCTCGGTGTTGCCGAGCTTCGTCTTCGTCTGGCCCTCGAACTGCGGCTCCTGAAGCTTGATGGAGATGATCGCGGTGAGACCCTCGCGGATGTCGTCGCCGGAGACCCGGTCCTCCTTCTTCTTCACCAAACCCCAGGTCTCGCCCCAGCGGTTGACGGTGTTCGTCAGCGCAGCGCGGAAACCCTCCTCGTGGGTTCCACCCTCATGGGTGTTGATGGTGTTGGCGAAGGTGTGCACGGAGTTCGCGTAGGACGAGTTCCACTGCATCGCGATCTCCAAGCTCATGCCCTGCGCGTCGTCATGGGATTCAACATCGATGACGCTGGGATGGATCGGATCCTTCGACTGCGACAGGTAGCGCACATAGTCGATCAGGCCGTTATCGAAACGGAACGAGTCGCTGCGATGCTCCTCCTCCAGGTCCTCACCCTCCCTGTCGACGGTGCGCAGATCGGTGAGCGTGATGCGCAGTCCCTTGTTGAGGAAAGCCATCTCCCGGAACCTTGTGGCGAGGGTCTCGTAGTTGAAGACGGTGGTCTCGAAGATGTCGGCGCTCGGGTAGAAGGTGATGGTGGTACCGCGATTCTCTGTCGCCTCCAGCTCCTGCAGGTCGCCCCTGGGGACGCCCAGCTCAAACGTCTGCGCATAGCGATGCCCGTCACGGCACACCTCGACGGTGAACTCGCGGGACAGGGCGTTGACCACTGAGGAGCCGACGCCGTGGAGGCCGCCGGAGACCTTGTACCCGCCGTCGCCGAACTTGCCGCCGGCATGCAGCACCGTCAGCACCAGAGTGACAGTGGGGATCTTCTCAACAGGGTGCTCCTTGACGGGGATGCCACGACCATTGTCGGCGACACGGACGCCACCGTCGTCAAGGAGGACAACGTCGATCTGGTCGCAGTACCCGGCCAGGGCCTCATCGACGGAGTTGTCGACGATCTCATAGACCAAGTGGTGCAGGCCACGTTCCCCCGTGGAGCCGATGTACATGCCGGGGCGTTTGCGAACCGCCTCCAAACCCTCCAAGACCGAGATCTGGTCGGCGTCATAGGCGGCATCCGTGTGGGTGCCACCGCCAGGGCCTGTCTCGTCGTCGGGTTCCAGCTCGCTCACCAGATCATCCGTCACGCGGTGCTCCCGTTCCATGAAACAGCCGCCGGAGAACCGACGGCGTTGACAACGATCATGAGTCTACCGCGAAAATGTGTCGCACGTCCTGCTAAAACGCCTCCCTAGCCGCTCAAAACCCGTGCTCTAACCGACTGCCAGGGGTGGGGGTGTCACTGGGTACGCACCCCGGGGGCTCCAAGACGCCTAGCGGGTTTCTCCCGAACCTGGGCGAAGAGAAGAGTTCGGAACTGCACCTCACAACTGACCAGATCTTGAGAGCACCTCCCCAGGGCACCCGGGGCATGAGCACCCACCAGCACAAGCACCCCAGCCACCATACGCGCAAGCCTTCACATTCTCAGCTACACCACTCATCCATAGGTGTCCCTAGGACCTCTTCCCCGAATGGAGCGTCGACCCCGCTTCCAGCTGGGCGCTCGTGGCCCCTGGATCTCCACCCGCCGGATGCTGGCATCGCCCAGCGCCCGGTTGAGCTTCCTCACCAGAGGGCCTGCATTGAACTTCATCGCAGAGGCCCAGGCCGTGGAGTCGCACTGAATGGTGAGGACCCCGTCGTGGAACTCGACGGGCGTGGAGTGCTCGGCATTGGCGTCGCCGACGAGGCCCGCCCAATCACGCAACACCATGGCCAGGGAGATCTGACGTTGCCAGCCGCGGCGGCGCGACACCGACTCCAGGACGCTGCCTATCAGCTGTGGATCCCGGTCGTCAGGATGGGCGCCGGACCGCTGCTCACCAGTGTGACGACGACGCCGTGGAATCTTCGGCGGCTGAGCGACGGGATCCGGAAGCAACGGCGCCGTGCGTGCCGTCTGATGCGCAATCTCCGAGGCCAACTCAAGCCCTGTGGGATCATGGGGCTCATCAGGGCTGTCGATCTCAGGCGGCTCCGTCATCAGCTTCCCCCTCCACATCCTTCGGGGCGGGCTCCCAGTCGCTCCCCTCAGTCTCCTGACTCAAGGTCTCCTGACTCAGGGTGACGTTTCCGGCCTCCACCCGGAAACGCCGCGCTGAGGGAAAATCGGGCACGTCAGCGCCAACGGCAGCGGTGATCAGCACCTGTTCGGCATCGGCGATGGCCCCGGCCAGACGCTCTCGCCGGGAGGTGTCCAGCTCAGCGAACACGTCGTCGAGGACCAGAACCGGCTCGATGCCATCGGCACGCACCAGCGAGAATCCTCCCAGCTTCAGCGCCAGCGCCAGTGACCATGACTCACCATGCGACGCATAACCCTTCGCCGGCAGGTCCCCAATGCCCAAGTCAATGTCGTCACGCTGCGGTCCAACCAATGTCACTCCGCGAGCAATCTCATCAGATCTCCGCTCAGCCATCGCCTCCAACAACCGCATCTCCAGGGTTGCCCGGACGGCATCAACGGGAATGTCGGCGAGATTCAGGGACGTCTTGTAGTGCGCGGTGATCTCGTTGTTGACCGGCGCGATGCTCTGGTAGGCGTCAGCGGCATAGGGCAGGACATCGGCCAGGGTGTCGAGCCGGGCGTGAAGCAACTCTGCACCTATCCGGGCCAGGGCCTCATTCCACGCCTGGAGCGTGACCTCCTCATCGGCACCAGCATGTCGGAGCGACCGTCCCGACATCGCCTTCAACAGGGAGTTGCGCTGCCTCAGGATCTTGTCCAGGTCCGACCTGACACCCGCCATTCGTGGCCATCGCGTCACAACGAGGGTGTCGAGCCAAGCCCGCCGGTCGGAGGGATCACCGCGGACGACAGCCAGATCCATGGGGGAGAACACGACGGTGCGCAGCGCCCCCACCAGGTCACGGGGACGCGGCAGGGGGCCGCGGTTGAGGCGGGCGACGTTGCTGCGGCCGTTCGCGACCTCAAGTTCTAGGGTGATGAGCCGCTCATCGTCGCGACTGGCCTGCACTCTGGCGCGCAGCACCGCCGACTCCATGCCTGCACGAATGAGGGGAGCCGTCGAGGACACGCGGTGGGAGGACATCGTGGACAGGTATTCCACCGCCTCCACCAGGTTCGTCTTGCCCTGCCCGTTCGCCCCGACGAACACGTTCACACCGGGCAGGAGCTCCACCTCAGCAGCAGCGTAGTTGCGGAAGTCGGTGACCGACAGGTAGGTGACGAACATCGTCGATGATTCTATGCCGCCTGGGGTTTCCCGCCACAGAGGCCGTGGAACCCCAGACTCACAGCTGGCAGACCGGCGAATCAGTTGGGCAGGCGCATCAACATGATGACGTGGCGGTAGTCGAGCAGCTGGTCACCGTCGATGGTCGCCAGACCGGTGATGAGACATGGCTTGCCGGGGGCGGTGAACGAGAAGTGCGCGTATGGGGCGTCAACAGCACCCAGCGCGTCCAGCAGATAGTGCGGGTTGAAGCCCGCGGCACTGATGGACTTCTCATCGCCGGTGACCTCAACCTGCGCCTCAATGGCCTCAGAGGCGTGGGCCTGGTCGCCCGTCGCAGCCTCCAGGGCGATGTGATCGTCCTCAATGAGCATGCGAACCGGGGTGTTGCGCTCCGCCACCAGCGAGACGCGTTTCACAGCGGCCAGCAGGTCCGCGGTGGGGACGCGCACCGTCACCGTCCCGACGACGTCCATCAGGTGACGGACCTTCGGGAATGCCTGATTCAGCAGACGGGTGGTGGCCTCACGACGACCACGGGATCCCTCACCGATGAAACCGGCGAGACCCTCACCCTCCGACTCGGTGGTGGACAGCGACACTGTGACGGTCTTGCCGGAGGTCAGTGACTTGGCGGTGTCGGCCAGCACCCGGCCCGGCACCAGCACCGCACCCTCAATGTCGGGCGACGATGGCTGCCAGGTCAGCTCCTTCAACGCCATCCGGTAGCGATCAGTGGCCAGCAGCGACAGCTGGTCACCGTTGATCTCGACGCGCACGCCGGTGAACACGTTCAGCAGTTCGTCGCGCCCGGCGGCAATCACCACCTGGCTGACGGCCTTCTCAAACACGTTCGCATCCACAAGACCCGTCTGGGTGGGCATCTCCGGCAGCGTCGGGTACTCGTCGACGGGAAGCGTCTGCAAGCTGAAGCGCGCAGAGCCACAGGTCAGCTCCACCTGCGTGTGGTCGGACTCCATGTCGACGGGTTTGTTCGGCAGCGAACGAGCGATCTCGTTCAACAGTCGCCCTGACACCAGCACAGTTCCCTCGTCAGTGACCTCGGCTGGCATCGTGACCTGTGCCGACGTGGTGGAGTCGAAGCTGGAGAGCGTGACCTCGTCGCCCGCAGCATTGATCAGCAGCCCAGCCAGGATCGGTGCGGTGGGACGGTTCGGTAGGCTGCGTGCCACCCAGGCGACAGCATCAGCCAGAGCGTCGCGTTCCACTCGGATCTTCACTTCATCCCCTTTGCTTCTGGTGGCCGGTCACCACGGCGTGGTCACCTGTCAGCATACCGGCAATGATGGTTTTAAGCGCGCTTTGTAGCCTGCATCAGCAGGATTCTCATTCGTTGGCGATGGCCTGCAGGATGTTTGTGTGTGCTGCCCGCCGCGCCGGACCGACGGCTGATGCCACTCCGACCAGCACCGCGGCTCCCATAAAGGCAGCCAGCTGCAACCATGGAACCGCGAGAACCGTGAATTCAGGCAGAACCTTCACCAAAGAGCATCCGAAGACCAAGCCCAGCAGCACTCCCAGCACCGCCCCCAGCATTGAGATCACCGCCGACTCCAGGAAGATCATCCGTCGCAGCTGTCGCCGGGTCACACCGACGGCACGCAGCAGGCCGATCTCACGGGTGCGCTCCAGCACCGACAGCCCAAGCGTGTTGACGATGCCGAGCACTGAGATCACGATCCCGAGCGCCAGCAGTCCATAGACGGCCGCGAACAGCGTGGTGAACTGACCCACCCTGGCATCTGCGTATTCCGCGTTGTCGGTGACAACCACCGTCGGCTGGTCCGCCGTCACATCCAGGAGCCCCTGCTTAACTGCCGCCAGGTCAGCACCCTTGGCTGCAGCAACCTTGATCATGGCGAAGCGGGTGGGGTCGCCAATCTTCTGGAAGGTCTCACGGTTTGTGATCATTCGCGCCAGGGGAACGGGTGCGTTTTCCCCATCAATAACGCCTGTGATCAGCAGCTGGACGGGATTGCCGTCAACGCCCGGAACTTCGAAGCTCTTGCCCAGCGGCAGGTTCAGGTCTGCGGAGAGCTGCTGGTCGATGAGCACCGATCCACCCGTGGGGTTCAGTTGCCCCGCCAGCACCCTGAGGGCGCTGCCCTCCGTCACGCTCTCCGGAGAGGTCCCGGTGACCATGACAGGTTCCGACCCACCAAGGTCCACCAGTCCCTGCGAGTACATCCACACTGATTCGACGCCGGCAACAGCCTTGATCCGGTCGAGGTCGACGGCAAAGGGGCGGCGGTTGGCCGGTGAGATGACAAAGTCACCGCGCTGTGTCTCGGTCAGGGAGTTGCGCACTGCGGTCGTGGTGGAGTGGGCCATGATCGCGATGGTGGACACCAGAGCCAGACCGATCATCAGGGTTGCGGCCGTCACGGCTGTGCGACGAGGCTGTCGTGTGGCGTTGCGGGTGGCCAGCATCCCAACCTCTTTGAACAGGCCCCTGTTGATCAGGCCAGCCAGCCACAGCACCGGTTTCCCGATGATCGCAGCCGACATCACCGTCCCGATCAGCAGCGCAGCAGAGCCCAGACCAACCCACCAGAGCGGCTGCGGCACATTCAACAGCAGTCCGCAGACGATGGCGGCGGCGCCGGGTTGCGCCAGCACCAGGCCGAACCAAGCTGGTCTTCCCAACATCTCCGTCGCCGATGACTCCACCTGGGACATCGCCTCGACGGGGCGTGTGCGGGCACCTCTCAAGGCTGGAACCACGGCGGCAATGATTGTTGTGACGACAGCCAGCAACAAGCAGACGGCGACAATCTGCCAGGTCAGCTCGGGCTGGGCTCCGCCCAAGCCGATGCCGAAGTGAGTCAGCACCGCGTCTAGGCCCCAGACCATTCCATAGCCGACACCGATGCCCAAGGCTCCACCGAGCGCACCCATGACCAGAGCCTCCAGCAGCACCGACCCCATCACCTGGGAGCGTTTCGCGCCGATGGCCCGCAGCAGCGCAAGTTCCCGGCTGCGCTGGGCCACTAGGACGGAGAAGGTGTTCAGGATGAGCAGAGAGGCCACCAGCAGGGAGATTCCCGCGAAAATCAGCAGCAACGTATTCACGAACTCCAAGCCCACGTCAAGCTGGCTCTCCAGATCTTTCGCGAGCGTCTCACCACGATAGGCGTTCATTCCCTCCGGAAGCAGATTGGCGATGGCAGCGCGGATGCTCTCCTGGTCGCGAGACTGATCGGTCTGAACCCAGGCGGCGGTGTAGAGGTCCTGGCCGTTGAGCACCAGCCGTTGCATTTCGGACAAGGTGAAGAATTGATAGGTTGCACCAGCCGTTGCTCCCTGACCATAGGTGGCGGTTCCGACGATCCGGTAGCTTCTAATGCCGTCCCTCGGTGTTGCGATATGCATCACATCACCGATGGCGTAGTTGCCGCGGGTCAGGGAACTGGGATCGATCGCCACCTCATCATCGGCTTCTGGGACCCGGCCCTCGGTGATCCTGGCACCAGTCATGCCTCCGGTGGCGGGAGCGTCGATGAAGTTCGTGGCGACGCCTGGGGCACCGCCGAACGCCAGGATGCGGTCATCACGGTCAAGAGCGTAGATGTCGTTGGCGGTGACGGCAGGGGATGCGCTGACCACCCCGTCGACGGCAGCAATCTTGGACAACGTCTCAGGATTGATGAAAACCGCTGCGCCTGAGGTGCCGCGAACGAAGGCACCGGCACCGGTATTGGAGACTACGACGTCAGCCAGGGTGGATTTGAGGATCTGCTGGAATGTCGAGTTCATCATGCCGGTGAACATCAGTGATCCGGCGACGAAGGCCACCCCGAGAATGATGGACAGAGTGCTCAACAGCAGCCGTATCTTACGGCCGAGCAGCGATTTCCAGGCGGCGCGCAGCATCTTCAGTCCCGGATGGCACGGCGAGCTGCCGTGGACTCAAGGTCGGTCTCGATGGGGAAGTCATCTGGCGCCAAGTACGGGGAGTGTCCGCCGTCACGAAAGATGCTGCGCTCCAAGCGGGGCGGGGTTGGCTGACTGCCGGGGTCCGGGCTTGGCTGGCTGGTGGGCTTGTGACTCGGTCGTGGCGGCGTCGGCTGACTGGCAGGGTCCTGATTCACCCGTGGTGGTGTGATCTGGCTGCCTGGATCGGGGTCCGAGTGGTCGTCGGGTATCTCGGCGGGCTGCTGTGGTTCCCAGTCGCGTTGGTCATCAAGGTCGCGGTCTGCCTGTTCGAAGGAGTCACTCTTCGGTCTCTCAGAGCGCTGACGCGGATAGATTCGGGATATGGCGTGCAGCAGCTCCTCCTGGGAGGCACCCCGAACGATCTCGACGATGCGACCATCAGAGAGAAAGACTGCGGAGTCGGCGTAGCTGGCCGCCAAGGCGTCATGGGTGACCATCACGACCGTCTGGTTGAACTCGTCGACGCTGCGACGCAGGAACTCCAGCACCTCAATGGCGGACGTGGAGTCGAGGTTGCCGGTGGGCTCGTCCGCAAAGATGATCTGAGGCCTGTTCATTAGGGCCCGAGCACAGGCGACGCGCTGCTGCTGACCGCCTGAGAGCTCAAAGGGCTTGTGATTCAGGCGTGGCCCGAGTCCGAGCACTTCGACGATCCGGTCAAACCAGGCATTGTCCACACGCTTGCCCGCGATGGTCACCGGCAGCACGATGTTCTCCCTGGCCGTTAGGGTGGGAACAAGGTTGAAAGCCTGGAAGATGAAACCGATGCTGTCTCGGCGCAACTTGGTCAGCGGTGCGTCACGCAGTGTTGCGACGTTGACATCGCCGATGTAGACAGAACCAGAGGTCGGGGAGTCAAGGGCGGCCAGCAGGTGCATCAGCGTCGACTTGCCGGAGCCCGAGGGACCCATGACAGCTGTGAACTCACCTCCGACGATCTCTATATCAACATCATCTAGAGCAACCACTTGTGCTGTTCCAGAACCATAGGTCTTTCGTAGCTTTACTGCGCGGGCTGCGATCGTCACAGTGCAAAGCTACCCGTCTGCGAGATCGCAGTTCTTCCACAGTTGAACACGATGTGAGTTTGAAGAACTGAGTCTGATTACATCTCAGTACTCGTAGTAGCTCCTGTGGATGCTGTGGATAAAACGCAAAATCCCTTGTCAGAGCCACTTTGAGGCTGTGGAAGGGGTGTGGATACCTCGAAAATGACATGGGGAGGATCTGTGGGATACCTCGCGGACACCGCGTCCTCACCGCTCCGTCCACTGGTGGGAGCACAAGATTGTGGACAACTGGACGACACACAGATGTGCTTCGTGTCGCCCGTGGGGGTGGCAAGACAGTCGTCGCCGAGTCCCGCAAGGGGTGGCGGGACTCGGCGACGACTTCGTGTGGTGAGTGGGTCAGCTCTGCTTGATGCGGTTGGTCAGCTCTGTCACCTGGTCAAACAGCTTGCGGTCCTCACCCATCTTGCCGTCGATCTTGCGCACGGAGTGCATGACTGTGGTGTGGTCACGCCCACCGAACCGGGAGCCGATCTTCGGCAGTGACAGGTCAGTGAGCTCACGGCACAGGTACATCGCGATCTGACGCGCCCGAGCCAGGGCTGCGACACGGCTGGCACCCGTCAGCTCCTCGGGGGAGATGCCGAAATAGGCGCAGGTGGCCGTGATGATGGAGTCGACGTCCACGTGGACTCCCGTGCCCTCCGGCATCAGATCCAGCAGCACCTGCTCGGTGAGCTCAAGCGTGATCTCTTGTTGGTTGAGGCTGGCGAGGGCTGCGACGCGAGTCAGCGCACCCTCCAGCTCACGGATGTTTGTGGGGATCTTGGAAGCGATCAGCTCCAGCACCTCGGTGCCTGCCGTCAGACGTTGCCAGGCGGCCTTCTTCCGAAGAATCGCGATGCGGGTCTCCAGGTCTGGGGGCTGGATGTCAGTCATCAGACCCCACTCGAACCGCGACCGCAGCCGTGGTTCCAAAGCCTCCAGCAGCTTCGGCGGCCGGTCTGAGGTCATCACGATCTGCTTCTGCGCGTTGTGCAGCGTGTTGAAGGTGTGGAAGAACTCCTCCTGCGTCTGGATCTTCGCTTCCAGGAACTGGATGTCGTCGACCAGGAGCACGTCCACGTCGCGATAGGCGCGTCGGAACTCGGCAGTCCGGTTGTCCGAGATGGCATTGATGAAGTCGTTGGTCAGCTCCTCGGTGGAGACGTAGCGCACCCGAAGCGTGTCGTAGTAGCTGCGAACGTAGTGTCCGATGGCGTGCAGCAGATGAGTTTTCCCCAGGCCTGAGGGGCCATAGATCATCAGGGGGTTGTATGCCTTGCCGGGTTGCTCGGCGACGGCGGCAGCTGCGGCGTGTGCGAAGCGGTTCGACGATCCTGCGACGAAGGACTCGAAGGTGTAGCGCGGGTTCAGCTTCAGATCAGCGTTCGGATTGGTTGAGCGGTGCTGGCGCAACTCTTCGTCGAACAAGGATTCCTGAGGTGTGGCGGCAGGCTCCGGGGTGATCTCAATCTGCAGTGAGTCGTCGATCATGAATGCCAAGTAGGTGCTGTAACCCGTAGCCAGACTGAGTTTGGACTCAATCTCGGTGCGCAGTTTCGACTCGATGCGCTCCCGCGTGGTCTCATCTGAGACTGCCAGCATCAGCGTGCTGCCGTGGACCGCAATGGGCTTGGTGCGCCTGAGCCAGGCGCGCGACGAGATCGGCACCTCGCTCACGACCTGCTCCCACAAGGCGTCCAGATCGGACCTGGGAGACACGGACACGAGCGACTCCTTCCCCTCACTAGCCGTTGCATCCAAGGTTGGCTGATTTCCACATAGTTGTCCACAACAGGGCATAAGTTCCCCCACTGAAGGCCATGATCGGCATCACTGTGGATAATCAGGCCACCCAGCACACGAAACTAGTGCCCGAGCAGGGGTTCTGCAACACAGCAGTGCCCTCCGATTGGACTTACAGCGGTGTGATTTACACAGGCTGGGTGTCGCTGCGGCCCGGCTGCGCGGTGGTTTGTGGAAATCATGGGTGACCGCGTATCGTTGGACAGCCGCTGCCCACGGTCGCGGCGCCCTGCAGGGCCCCGAGTTCAAGAGCATGGAGTCATCGTCATGAGCAAGCGCACCTTCCAGCCGAGCAACCGACGCCGGAGCCGCACCCACGGCTTCCGTGCCCGCATGCGCACCCGAGCTGGCCGCGCCATCCTGAGCGCCCGTCGTCGCAAGGGCCGCGTGGAGCTGTCCGCCTGATTCGACTGTGCTGCCTCGCGTCCGACGACTTCGTCTCTCCGGTGACTTCACCGCGACTTTCCGTCAGGGGTCGCGAGCTGGCAGTCCCAGCGTGGTTGTTCATGTGGCAGTCGGCCAAGACCGACCATCCGAGGTGACTCGGGTGGGTTTTGTCGTGTCCAAGGCTGTTGGCAACGCCGTCACGCGGAATCGTGTGAAACGTCGCCTGCGGCATCTTGTCACTGCTCTTCCATGCCCTGTGAGCGCGGACGTTGTGGTGCGTGCGCTGCCTCAGGCGGCAACCGATTCCGGGCGCCTGGCTGGGGATCTGGCGTCGGCTTGGGATCGAGCCTTCAAGAGGGCGACGTGCTGAAGCATCCCCTGTTGTGGTTCATTCGGGGCTGGCGCAAGTTCATCTCCCCGCTGTACGGGGATGTCTGCAAATTTCATCCGACCTGCTCCGCCTACGGAGAACGGGCCGTCGAGTTCCACGGGGGCCTCAAGGGAGCGGCCCTGACAGTGCACCGGATCGTCCGGTGTCATCCGTGGTCGATGGGCGGCGTCGAATATGTACCTGGAACTCCCGAGGCCGCCCAGTGGGCTCGGGAGCAAGAAGCAGAGGCCCGGGAGATCGCCGGGCAGAAGGTGTCCTAGATGATCGACCTGTTGGTGTCCCTGTCCATCTGGGACGGCATTTATGGTTTCCTGTCCGCGATGATGCAGCCCCTGTATTGGGCAGTCTCTGGGATGGTGGTGCTGTTCCATTCGTTGTGGAGTCCAGTGTTCGGCCACGACTCCGGGGTCTCATGGGCGCTGGCCATCGTCTGTTTGACGCTGGTGGTGCGGACGCTGATGATCCCGTTGTTCGTGAAGCAGATCAACTCAGCTCGAGCCATGCAGCTGTTGCAGCCCAAGCTCCGGGACCTGCAGAAGAAGTATGGCCATGATCGGAACCGTCTAGCCCAGGAGTCGCAGAAGCTGTATGCGGAGGAGGGGATCAACCCGCTTGCCTCCTGCTTCCCGATGCTGTTGCAGGCTCCGGTGCTGCTGTCCCTGTTCAGGGTGTTGCAGGGCATCGCTGACAACCAGGTCCGTGGATATTTCTTCCAGTCCAACTCCGAGCTTGTGACATCGCTGCAGAACGCCGAACTGTGGGGGATCGGGCTGTCGCGACGGATCTTCCCACTGACCCCGTTCGGCGTCACACAGATCGCAGGCATCGTGCTGGTGGTGCTCATGGTGCTGACCCTGGTGGCGACCCAGCTGCAGAACATGGGCAAGAACATGCCACCTGAGGCGCTGACCGGGCAGATGGCTCAGACCCAGAAGATGATGCTGTACCTCTTCCCGGTGATGTACGCCTTCTCGTCGGTGGTCATCCCGATCGGTGTGCTCATCTACTGGCTGACAAGCAACATCTGGACGATGGTTCAGCAGTGGGTGTTGATCCGCAACAACCCGGCGCCCAATACGCCCGCCTACATTGAGTGGGAGGAGCGGCTGCGCGCTGCCGGGAAGGACCCGGACGCCATCTACGCCGAACGCATCGCCAAGCGGCGCAAGGTCAGGCGACCCGCTGCGACTCAGGCTCAGGCGGCAGCGGCGACGGATGAGAACGGTCGGCGCAGAGTCGCGCGGCAGCAGGTGAGCCGTTCCACGGTCCGGGAGCCCGATGAGGGGAACGGAAAGATCACGGTGCGCCGTCAACCCAGGAACACCACGCGCGCAGCGCGCAAGAAGAAGTGATGTGGCCCGCTCAGGGCTATTGGATCGGAGACTGGCATGAGTGAAGACAAGGATAACGAGACGCTGCTGGCCGAGGGCGACCTGGTGGCGGACTATCTGGAAGAGCTGCTGGACATCGCCGATTTGGACGGTGATATTGAGAACTCGGTGTCGAACGGGCGGGCACACGTCGCCATCGACACTGACGACGACCGGCTCGTCGGCAAAGACGGTGAGGTGCTGGACGCGCTGCAGGAGCTGTCGCGGCTGGTGGTGATGACGGAGACTGGGCAGCGGACCAGGCTTACGCTGGATGTTGGCGGCTTCCGAGAGAGGCGCCGCATCGAGGTGGTGGCGATGGCGAAGGACGCCATCGCAGAGGTGAGCGAGACTGGTGAGTCTGTGCGGATGGCTCCGCTCAACGCATATGAGCGCAAGATCATTCATGACGAGGTGGCCGCAGCCGGGTTGACCAGTGAGTCCGAGGGTGAGCCCCCGTTCCGTCGTGTCGTGGTCTCCGGGAAACCGCAAGAGGGCTGACGACGGTCTTGTGCTCAGGGGGATTTTCTCCTGTTTGATCCGGATGGAAACCTCGTCGTCTAGGGTTGTCGCCTCCTGGTGCTGACCGAGATGAGATCGGAGTTTGATGACTGAGCAGCTTCGGCAACGTTTCCCCGACGGCGCTGACATGCTGGATGCCTATGCCGGCATCCTTCACACCCGCGGCATCGAGTGGGGCCTTCTGGGTCCCCGGGAGACAGACAAGATCTGGAGTCGGCATATCTCCAATTCGCTGGCTTTGGTGGATGTTCTCGGTGAGGGCCTGGACATTGCGGATATCGGGTCGGGTGCTGGCTTGCCGGGGATCCCGTTGGCGATCTGCCGTCCCGATCTACGGTTCACGTTGTTGGAGCCACTGCTGAGGAGATACAACTTCCTGAATCTCGCGGTTGAGGAGCTTGGCCTGGGTGATCGCGTGCGGGTGGAGAGACTTCGCGCCGAGGATTGCGATGAGGTTTTTGACATTGTCACGTGTCGTGCCGTCGCACCTCTGGAGAGGCTCCTGAAGTGGTCGGTGCCACTGTTCTACCCGCAGGGTGAATTGCTGGCCCTGAAAGGGGACAGTGCAGAGGATGAGATCAGAGCTGCCCGGAAACTTCTTGAGCGTTCACGTTTGCGTGCTGAGATCCTGCATGTGCGTGCAGCTCCTGGGGTGGAGGGCACCAGAGCCATTCGTGTGATGGCACGGCACTGACCATGTAGCCGGTGATGCCAAGGCTCAAGACTGCATGAGCGACGGTGCGTGATCCGCGACGTGATCTGCGGACTACCCACAGTTTTCCCCAGAGTTATCCACAGCTGGGTTTTGTTGTTCTCTCAACGACGGAGTCCGATACCAATGGCTTGGTTTGTGATGGCAGAGCCTGTCCATCATGATCGAGCTTCCTCCTCGCCGCGCAGGTGTGATGTGACGCAGAGGCCCTGTAGACGGGGCTTTGCGGGCTATGAAGAACTCCACTGATGTAATTCGAGACGTGGCGGTCGACGCTTGCTGAAGGGCGTTTCACGTGAAACGAGGACTGCATCGCAGCTACGCTTTTCAGCTCAGGGGAATTGCGCGGTGAAATGTTTTCAACAAAGTTATCCACATCTCGCATGATGCTGTGGGTTACCTATGTGGAGAGTCCTGCGGCATCACGGAGGGGCGATGTGCAGTGGGGTGCGCAGCGCAGCACCGCTGATGGTGTGCCCTCACAACGACGCCTGTCTGGGTGATGGATGCCTGTCTGAGAAGGAGTGGAGAGGAAACGTGCGTCGTTGTTTCGTGGAGTGTTCTTCAGTCCCGGATGTGGTGTCTCGCACCACTCATGGTGGTGCACGTGCAGTTTCGTGTAGTTGCCTTGACGTGGCATCCGTCCACAAGCTGTGCCTACCACTGATGCCTTCCGACACACGACACTAGAAGCATATATCATTATATCGATAAGCATGCAGAGCTGTGCCTCGCTACATCTGCATCTCTGCATGGTGGGGGTAGTATTTCTGCTTCCTCTCTGGACACTGGGGTGGTGCCAGATGATGAACTGACCAGCTTCCTCTCGTCTGCTAGAGCCGCCTATATCCATCAGATCTGCGGCTGTCTTGTCAGTGTGGTGATGACAGTGCTCTTGGGTGTATTGCCCATGCCACTCTCGCAGAGATATGAGCTGCCTCGCCCCATGGCTTGTTGCGGAGTGAGGGTGTGTGTGGTGGATGGGCTTGCTGACGCTGGGATCGCCAGCGGCAGGTAGAGAGTCTCCTCCGCGGTGTTTTTCCTGGTCAGCGTGTAGGTTGACGGGGCGGCTGCATTGCTGAGTGAGCCCTCAACGTCTTGGCCTAGGGGGTGCCTGCTGGCATTGCGCATAGATGGATGCTCTGGAGCCGGCGTGTGGATTGCTGCGGATAGCTGCCAGTCGGCCGATCCCACTGATGGGATGGCTGGTGCGGCAGTGTCACACTGACCACAGCTCTGCTATCCGGAGCACCCTGCTGATCGAGGCAGCATCCAGGGATGAGCGCATGATCTGCTTGGATCATTCTTTGAGATCCGTGCGTCAGTGCTGCCAGGGTCTTCGTCCCAGGCATGGGAGGGGTGAGGGGATGTGACATGAGTGCTGAAAACTTGATGGTTGTGAGAGCTGGATGTGGAGTGCAGAACCTGTGCGAGGTGGCCTGCTGGGTTATGGCTGATGGTCCACAGGGGCTCCATAGTGACCATGTATGTCCACCTCTAAGGGAGAGTGTTCTTCCATGTGCTCAGCTAATCGGAGAAGGCAGCTGTGCATGTGACTCAGTCGTATTCTGAGGTGTCGACGCATTGGCCTGTTGAGTGACTAAGCCGAAGACTTCCGGCCCATGGAGTTTTATGCCCTCGCGAAGCCACGATGATGGAATGTAGGTCTGCTGGCGCGTTCACCCTTCGATCCACATCACCACGAGCTTCCGTGGTACCCGTCGCCTGCTGTGTATGGCATCCAGAGTTCACGTGACCTGTGGATGAGCCAAGTTCTTGGCGAGGTATTGCAGGTGTGGAGGGGCTGACGTAGATGACCCATCAGCATGATCACTGTGGGCAGGCGCGTATATCTGCACTTGCGGGAAGTGGAATGGGCTGTGAGCTGTGTTCCGACCATCGCTGGTGTCTTGTGTTGTGAGCTTGTCGGGGGATGTGTGAGGCAGGCGAATGGACGGTGTTGTCGTACCCAGGGTGCCTGGGCTACGTGCCGCGTCCGAGTGAGGAACACCGGCGAGACGACGACATGCGACATTGGCTGGCAACGCAGGATCATACAGGCCTCGACATCTCATCATGACGTGGTTCTTCGAGCTTCACAGCGAGATGACCTGTTGCCTTGATGGAGCACCTGCCTCAGTGCGACCCCTCGCTTCGAGAGGTTTCCATGCGTGCCTACTGCGGAGACCGGCGTGCCTGGTGTCGTTTCACGTGAAACGGTTCTAGCGATTGCCCCGGTATACCTTTATAAGGTTTAGCAGATTTAGCGATATAAATATTAAAAGTTTTATCATGTGATGGTGGCGTTCAGATTCGCCGGTTCCTGAATGAGCTACGTCAGAGCTTCA
>CAKZJI010000087.1 GCA_936941515.1 uncultured Propionibacteriaceae bacterium | reverse complement strand
AACACAACACCGGGGTTCGTTGCTGTGCTGGGCTGCATCGCTTGGCTCTTGGCGGTCTGGATAGCCGCTGTCGTGATGGTCTTCCTCTGCTTCCGTCGATGATGGCATCACTGAGGCTTATTCACAGCTGCTAGCAACTCTGCCCTGACAAGGGGTTTCGTTGTTTCTGATACCCCCATGAATAAGCCTCCTTGTGTGCTGTTTGTGTATATTGAAATTCGTGCCTTTCTGTAGGGTAGTTTCGCCTACTGCGATCTTGGCTGTTTTCGGGCTTGTGGTGGGCGATTGAATCTCGTTGCTGAATGTGGTCAGGGGTGGTGTTGGAGGTGGGACGGTCTTCCAGCTGTTTGACCTTGCTGTCTGAAGAGGCTAACTTTTGAGCGGTCTTACCTCCTGGGGTGTGGGTAACTTTCGTCCAATTCTGTCATGGAAGGTTGACTTTGCCCTTGCTGAAAGATGAGACTGCCTCGTGGGGGGGCTTCGGCAACAGTCTCAGAGGGGGAGAGGCTGTGAAGAACGGTTTTGTCACAAGATTCTAGCGGCATTGTTGGGATTCAGCATGCCGCTGGCGTCAGGGGCAGGGCCAGTGCGGAAGAGTGTCTCTCTCTGTCGCAGGGGGAGGCGACGGTCGACGTGCGGGTTTCATGAATGCCGATGTGGCCGAGCTTGAACAGCGCCTCAATACGCTTTTCAGCGAAGTCGTGGTCGATCCGCAGGCCGCCCGGTCTGCGGATCGACCACGACATGCGCTTCGACCGTGATCTTGTTGTCCGACCTGTCAAGGCCCACCAGGCAACGTGATGTGCCCTCAGGCAGTTCTGATGTGGTATCGGTGGGGGCGCGAAACGCCAGTTGCAACACAGGACCCGGGCCGTGGCGACGGCGTTGGGGCGCTGGGCGGGGTTTCGTCCGCAGGTCCTCGTTGGGGATATGCCGGGAGGCTGTGCCGGCGAAGAGAGACGCCTTCGAGGACGTTGCCTCCTAGACCAAAAGGTGATTGCGATCGCAAATGAGCATTCTGGTAGAGGTTGGCCCTCAAACATCCGATCACATCTGCTGGAAGTGGCTTCAGGCTTGGAGTCTGATATAAGGAGACTGCTTTCGGGTGGTGTCCATGGGGTCCGGAATTCTTTGGTGAATTTCCTCCTGCTGTCAAGGAATGGCCTGTCGGGTGTGAGCCGCCCTTGTGGTAGAGTCCGCGGCATGGGTCATGTATTCATGAATGAAAGAATGGGAGAAATACATGCAATGTGAGAGATCTCGCAATAGACTGTTCCGTGGAGTGGTGGCCGCCCTCTTCTCCCTCGCTGTGGGAGCTGGCGGGTTGGTGATGCAAGTCGCCCCCGAGGCGCAAGCCGCAGATCGATTAAATAATACTTACCAATTTAAAGATACTGACTACCCCGTGCCGGATAGCAAGGTTCTGTGGGTTGCGACGGATGGCCAGGATGGCAATCCCGGCACCGAACAGGCGCCGCTTCGCAGCATCGGAGGCGCGGTCAAAAAGGCGACCGATGGCTACACCATCGTCGTCAAGAGCGGTATCTACCGGGAGAACCACTTCTTCGTCAACAAGAACAACCTGACTATTCAGGCGGCTCCCCATGCGGAGGTGTGGTTGAAGGGCAGTGACGTTGTCGAAGGCTCGCGGTGGACGAAGGAGGGCAGCGTCTGGAAGACCACCGGGAAGTTCAACAACATGTGCCACGTCTGCACAGTCAACGTGGATCCCTCGGTTGAGGGGATGGCCGCCTACCCCGAGCAAGTGTTCATCAACGACAAGCCACTGCGCCAGGTGGCCTCCAGGGAGGAGGTCAAGGAGGGCACCTTCTTCGTTGAGGACAAGACGCCGACCACGGCGAAAGACCCGAAGAACAACAAGGCCGGTCTGAATTACGGTGCGGAGGATGAGATCACCTACTACATCGGCTCCGACCCGACGGCGGGCACCACTGAGATCTCCGAGCGGCCGCGGGCCTTCACGTCCGTGGGTGCGAACTTCGCCTGGAAGGGCATCAACGTCTCCCAGTACGCCCCCATCCAGGAGTGGGGCTTCGACAGCGTGAAATACCCAGGTCTCAGCGGCACCTCCGCGGTGTCGGTCAACCGGGCGAACTCTGTGGTGCAAGACTCGATCTTTGCCCAGAGCTCAACCATCGGACTCAACCTCGACCAGGCCGAGGGGACACGTGTCATCGGCAATATGTTCATCGACAACGGTGCCAATGGCGCGGGAGCGAATAAGGCGCATGGTTCCTCCTATGAGGGTAACACCTTCACGAACAACAATGCCGCGGGTTTTGAGGCTCGCGGAACGGTGTGCAAGGCCTTCTGCACCGTCTCAGACATCAAGGTCACGCACATAGAGAACTTCTCCTTCCGTGACAACATCGTCGACTACTCGCAGCTGGGTCGTGATTCCTCGGATGCCGCCAATGCGAAGGAATACCGTGCTCCGTCCTTCTGGTGTGATGAGGGGTGCATCAACACGACGGTGACGGGAAACTTCTTCACCAACGTGCCGCACGCCATCTTCTACGAGGTGTCGGGCAGTGCTGTCATAGCCTCGAACATCATCGAGGGCAGCGGCAAGGGAATCGGCATCTCCAGCAGCAATGATGTCAAGGTCTACAACAATTCGATATCGCGCACATTCCAGCCAGTCGAGTTGTTTGAGGACACCCGAATCAACGGCTGCAACAGCTTCTCCAATGGCAAGTGCAACAGCCCGGAGAAATGGTCAATGAGCAAGGGTCTGCCATGGGATCTGAAGAACATCGAGATGTACAACAACATCATCTCGTCCCGCGCCTGGGCCCCGAATGACGGCAGCGGACCCTACTGGGCCTACCCGGTGCGCACCACCGGCGCCACCAACCAGGACGGAACGGTCGTCGTGACCAACGACATGTTCAAGGGCTTCGACTACAACGCCTACTACCGCAGCAGCCCACAGAATGAGCCGGGGCTGTTCACGTGGGACTACCCAGGCGGCAACCCCATAGATCAGGTCTACAAGTCCGCAGCCGACATCTCCAAGGACTCCCGGGTCCGTGCCAGCATTGACGGACGGGACGCGCACTCGCTCGATACCTTCGGGTCGCGCCAGGAGAATCCGTACTTCGTGTCGGAGGCTGGGAACAACAACGACTACAAGAAGAGCGACTACACCATCAAGCCCGGCAGCCCCGCCGAGAACTCGGGCAAACCGCTGCCCGACGATGTCGCCAAGGCGATTGACCCGAGCGGCCAGAGTGTGAAGCCGGGTGTGCCGGTCAACCGGGGCGCCCTGCTCAACCCCATGATGAAGGCCAACGGCTGACATCCGCTGTGCCCGTGTGCCCCGTCGGTTCTCCGACGGGGCACACCCATGTTCGGCCAGGGATAATCGAACAACGGCGTCGATACTGTGCCCGAAGGGGACCTCTTTCGTGGCCATCCTCACCCACTTCACCCCGCCCCGACAACGTCAAACACCCACCCGTCGCCCCTGAGGCCCCAAGAGAGCCATCTTAGGTGTAACGAGCTGCCGCTCTTGTTTGTCCTCTGGAAGGAGGACTAGTGATAGTCTTGCCTTCTGCTTAATGTATGTGTTAAAAGGTCAGGTCGACTTTGGTAAACGCGAAGGATTATGAAGATGAATCACCTCCGCGGCCCCGCCGGAGACCTGATTTTTTTCACTGCTGCTGGCAGTTGCCTTGGCGTTGAATAGCAAGAGCCGTGGACGTAGAATCAGTTGCTGCGCGTCTTGCTGCCACTCTTGGGATATAAGGAAATAGACCAATGCAATCAGAAATCCACATCAAAACACCCTACTATGAGGCTTATTCACAGCTGCTGACAACTGGGCTACGACAAGAGGTTTCGCTATTTCTGGCACCCTCTATGAATAAGCCTCTATGTTCTCGCGCTTGCTTTCACCGCGACGACGATCATTCTCTCGATTCCGACTGTGATGTTTGAGCCCACGTGGGAAGCGGTGATTCGCATGGTAATGCTGACGGTTGTGTTGCTGATGTTGTGCCTATCCCACCCAAAGCTGCAGAATCGACGTTCTGAGACCCGCTAGTAGTGGGGCAGCCTCCAGAAGGTGGTGTCCTGGGCCAGGAGGCTCTGGGCTCGGGCCAAGGCGATCACATCGAAGGCCCAGCGCAACAACGACTACCGGGTGAGTGACTACACCATCAAACCCGGCAGCCCTGCCGAGAACTCGGGCAAGCCGCTGCCGGAGGACGTCGCCAAGGAGGTGATTGACCCGAGCGGCCAAACCGTGAGGTCTGGGACGCCCGTCAGCCGCGGCATCCTCCTCAACCCCATGATGAATGTCAACCGCTGATCCTGACCTCTGGACGTGCCCTGCCGGTCAACCGGCAGGGCACACCCCATTCCAGGCGGTCCCATCTTCGGGAGCGGTCGTGGTTTTGCCAAGTGTGGCCGAGGTGCGTATAGTTAGCTCTCGCCCAAGCGCTCGTAGCTTAATGGATAGAGCATCTGACTACGGATCAGAAGGTTGGGGGTTCGAGTCCCTCCGAGCGCGCGTGAAGAACACATCCCAGCGTCGGGGGTGATCCTCTCCACTCGTCTCCCGCAGGCCTGACGGGGCGACGAGAACCCGCAAGCCCTCGCCGCCCCGCACCGAGGACGACGCTATCCGCGCTGGGCGCGCACCTCCCGGGTGGCGGCGACGAGATTCGCCAGCGACTCCTCCGTCTCGGCATAGCCGCGAGTCTTCAATCCGCAGTCCGGATTCACCCACAGATGCTGAGGGGCAACAGACTCGGCGGCCGCCTTGATGAGCTCACGCAACTCACCGACGGAGGGGACACGCGGAGAGTGGATGTCCCACACGCCCGGTCCGATGCCGTGATCGAAGCCGTGTTCAGCGAGCTCTGGCAGGACCTCCATCCTGGAGCGGGCCGCCTCAATGGATGTGACATCCGCGTCAAGGTCGGCGATCGCGTCGATGCTCTGCCCGAACTCCGAATAGCACAGGTGCGTGTGGATCTGCGTGTCAGGACGCACAGAGGCTGTCGCCACGCGAAACGCCCCGACCGACCACGCCAGGTAGTCGTTGTGGCGTGCCCCGTCGAGGGGGAGAAGCTCCCGCAGCGCGGGCTCGTCGACCTGGATGATGCCGATGCCCGCTGCCTCAAGGTCCCTGATCTCGTCGCGCAGCGCCAGGCCGATCTGGTCGGCGACCTGGCTGAGCGGCAGGTCGTTGCGTGGGAACGACCAGGCGATGATCGTCACCGGACCGGTGAGCATCCCCTTGACAGGTTTGCCGGTCAGGGACTGCGCATAGGCGGACCACTCGACGGTCATCGCCTCCGGCCTGGAGACATCACCCCACAGGATCGACGGACGGGTGCAGCGGGAGCCATAGGACTGAACCCAGCCGTTGTGGGTTGCGGCGAAACCGTCGAGGAGCTCCGCGAAGTACTGGACCATGTCGTTACGCTCGGCCTCGCCGTGAACCAGGACGTCCAGCCCGAGCCTCTCCTGCAACCTGATGACCGAGGCGATCTCCGCCCGCATGCGGTTGGCGTAGTCGGCGTCGGACAGCTCGCCCCGCGCATTGGCTGCGCGGGCCCTGCGGATCTCGCCGGTCTGCGGAAAGGAGCCGATGGTTGTGGTCGGCAGGTCCGGCAGCCTGAAACGCTCACGCTGCGCGACCTCGCGTACCGAGAAGTCCTCCCGCCTGCGATCCTCCTCAGTCAGGGCCGCCACCCGGTCACGCACCTCAGGACGGACGACACCGGGAGCCTGGGGGCGTTCCGTGAGGACATGGGAGGCCTCGGCGATCTCATCCGCAACCGCCTCCCACCCCTCGTCGAGTCCCCGTGCAAGCGTGACAACCTCACCGACCTTCTGGTCCGCGAAGGCCAGCCAGGCGTGCAGATTGCGATCCAGCGCCGCGTCATCCCACGTCTCAAGACCAGTGTCGTGGGGGACGTGCTGGAGGGAGTTGGTGGTGGCGACGGTTACCCGCGCAGCCCCGAGGGCCCGTGCCTCATCGAGAAGAGCCCGCGCCGCGGCGAGATCCGCACGCCAGATGTTCCGTCCGTCGACGGCGCCGACGACGAGAGTCACGCCGGACAGGTCGACGCCGCCGGGAGCCGGAAGCCGCCCCCGCCCCGCATCCACGTGGAGGGCCTCGATACCTGAGGCCGCCAGCGCAGCCAGCGCCCCGGTTCCATCACCGTAGGGGGTTGTGACGAGGATCGCAGGGCGATCTGCCCCGCTCCTGGCCTCGGCGAGGACCCGGTACACGCGGCCCGCAGCCTCAGCCAGCTCCTGGCGTGAATGCCCGAGATTGTCTGAGACGAGCGCGGGTTCGTCGAGCTGCACCCACGGGGCACCGGCCTCGGCGAGTGCGCGCTGCACCTGCCGGTAGGCCGCGGTGACATCGTCGATGCGACTGAGCGGATCGAATCCCTCGGGGGCGTTCGCGTCCGCCTTCGCGAGCGCAAGATAGGTGACAGGGCCGACGAGAACGGGGCGGGTGATGTACCCCCACTCGCGGGCGTCGGTGAAATGCCGGACGACGGTGTCGTCGGCGAAGGAGATGGGGGTCTGCGGACCGATCTCGGGAACGATGTAGTGATAGTTCGTGTCGAACCACTTCGTCATCTCCTCGGGAGCCACCCCCGCGTCACCGCGTGCCAGCGCGAAATACAGGTCGAGGCCCTCGCGTCCGCGGAAGCGTTCCGGGACTGCGCCAAGCAGGAAGGTGACGTCTAGGACCTGGTCATAGAGCGAGGGGGCGTCGGCAAGCGATGCATCCGAGGCGCCGAGCCCCAGCTCGACGAGGCGGGCGAGGTTCTCCCGACGCAGCCGGGTCTGCGCATCAAGCAGATCGGCGTCGCCGATTCTTCCGGACCAGCGGGCTTCGAGGGCCTTCTTCAGCTCTCGTCCGCGACCGATGCGCGGATAGGCGAGGATGGACGCCGAGGGGAATGGAGACATCGGAACACTCCTAGTCAACGGTGTGGTGTGGGCTGGTGTCGTTGGGACGGGAGACGGGCACCCGTCCCAGGCGAGCGAGGATGTCGAGGACGGGCCCCGACTTGTTGAAGGTGTACAGATGGAATCCTGGCGACCCCAGGTCGAGCAGGTCGTGGATCAGCCTCTCCCCGAAGACCGCCCCGTACTCGTTGCGGGCCTCCTGGGTGGGGCATGCGGTGAGCGCATCAAGGATGTGGCCGGGGGCTTCGACCCCCGTCAGGTCGTGGACTCTGCGCAGGCGGTCCGGGTCGGTTGCGGGAAGCAGCCCGGGAACGATCGGGATCTTCACGCCGGCACGTGTCGCCTTGTCGACGAAGGTGGCGTAGACCTCCGCGTCCCAGAACAGCTGCGTGATCGCGAAGGACGCCCCGGCAGCCTGCTTCACCAGGAGACGCTCGACCTCCTGGTCGGGGGTGGTTCCGGCGGCGGGATTCCCCGCGGGGAAGGCAGCGACGGCAATCGTCAGCGGCTTGAAGGCGGCGCGAAGCCGCTCGCCCGGATGCACGTCGCAGCGACGTCTCTCGACGGTCCGGATCAGGTGGATGAGCTCAGTTGCGGAATGAACCCCGTCCTCGGCCGGAGCCCAGTCCGGCTGGTCGGCCGGTGGGTCGCCACGCAGGGCCAGGAACGTGCGCACCCCGGATTCGAGGTAGTCGTAGACCGTCGCGACGACATCCTGCGACGTGTTCCCCACGCAGGTCAGGTGCGCTATGGGCTGGATGGGGGTGTCCCTGACGAGACGCTCGACGACGGCGCGCGCGTTTGTCCGGTCCTTCCCGCCCGCCCCGTAGGTCACGGACATGAAATCAGGCCGTATGCTCAGCAGATCGTCCACGGTGCGCCAAAATCTGTCGGCTCCCGTGGGGGTGCGTGGCGGCATGACCTCGAACGAGATGAGCGTCGGCTCGGTCGCGTGGGTGCATGGGGAGGCATAAAGGTCGTCGGTTGTCGACATTCCGCTTCGAGATTCCTTGAGATCGGGGCAGTACCGGCGCACAGGATTCTACGTTCAGGAACCAGTCAGAGAACAGAGCCTGCTGGGGCATGGAGCCAAAGCCCCTCCCATCGATCTCGAAGCAGCCTCCGCTGTGGGCTCATGGGGCATGACCCATCCCAACGCGCCGAACACCAGTCCTGAGCATCTGCTGGCTGACATCATCGCCGGTCACTTTCTGAACGCCGGGGTCGAGGACCGGGAGGACGCGCAGACGGTGGTGCTGGGTGATGGCCTGCCCACGACTACGACGGTGTTGAGAATCTGCCAGGATCGGATTTCCGGGTGAGGATCAAGGGGCCTGACGGGACGCCCGTCGGCCCCTGTCAAGCCTGTGAGTCCCTCTACGACCGCTGCGGGGTGCCGAGCACCGTCTTCACCCCCCCCGGAGTAGCTCCCCCGGGCCAGCCCATGCTCTCCAGCGTGAGGCGATCTCGCTGGTGGAGTCGACGGTGAAGAGCTGGGTCCGCGGGTTCTGGAACACCGACCCGATGCGCTCGGCCACCTGCCAGCTCTCCGTCCCGGTGCAGTCCTCGCCGCCGCTCAGCACCTGTCCGCTGAGCTTTCTGGGGAAGGAAGAAGGTGGGGGCGAGCGCATTCGCCAGTCTGGTGATGGTGGTCTTCCCGCGCGACGTCGATCTGGCACGGGAGGCCTGCATGAGCCCAACCAAGTTCAAGGAGAACTTCCGTGCCGTGACGGGGTTGTCGCTGACCCGCTATGTGCGTCGCGCCCGGCCCGGTGGACGTTGGTCTGGCGAGGCATGTGAGGGGTCGTTACCCTGGGGGCATGCCTGAACACCCACCGCCTCTAGACTTGAGGCCGGTGCGGTTCGAGACCCAACTGGGAGAGCTGGCCACGCCCGTGGTCATTGAGTCCGAGGACCGCTCGCTGCGGGTGCTGACGGTCCGGGAACGACAGGGCAACACGATCAAGTTGCTGATGTCGCGGGCAGGGGCCACCCCGGAGTTCTTCGAGGCGTCGAATCAGCGTGAGCTGGGCGACTGGGCCGTCGTCCACCTCAAGTCCCGGCCGGTGCGGGCCTTCACGCTGCCGAAGGGGGTGGTGACCCACCGGTTCCGGACGGGGGTTCTCCTGGCCAGGGCGGTCGCCGGGATGGCTGTTGTCTCGCTGGCGGTGTTCGGGCTGGGAATCGGCATCTGGCAGACCTGGCAGGGAGTGCTGACCATGGTGCTGTTCGTGGCCGCGGTCGTCGCGGCGGTGCCGCTGCTGGGTAGGTGGCCCGCGCTGCGGCAGGTGTATGCCACTGATGAGGGAGCCCATGCGCTGGATGCCCTCCTCGACGAACGCCCAGCCGCCGAGGCCGCCGTCGCCCTGGTGGAGAGCGTCAAGGAGGACTACGGCCGGTTGCTGACCGACCTGGTCTACCGCTTCGAGGCCCCGGCGTTCTTCGACCCCGCCGACGAGCTGACCCGTCGCCTCACCACCGCGCTCATCCGCTGGGACACAACCCATGAGACCCTCGACGGTGCGGAGCTGGGAACCCTGGCTGCGGAGATCCGCGTCGCCTTCGACGCCGCCAAGGTCCACGCGGAGGCTGTCGGGCTGAAGCATTTGCCCGCAGAGGCGCAGGGACCGGCGGAGCGTGCCCTGAAGGCCGCGCGGCTTGCGGTCGGCGCTGGTAGCCCGGGGGAGCGGGAGGCGGCGCAGCGGCAGGTGGTGGAGCTGCTGGGGTCGCTGGCGCTGTACTACCTGCCCCGACCTGCGCAGGCGCGTCGCATGATCGAGGGTGGGGTCACGCTGGCATTGCCGGGCAGGCGCAGGCCGGTGGAGGAGCCGTGAGCTTTGAGCTGTGGCGGGAGGTGCCGCCGGAGACGAGGGTGCTTCAGATCGGGAAGACGGGGCTGCTGGTGCTTCGCGACGATAACCAGGCCTTCGTGGCCACTGTGCATCCCGCTGGGAATGACGCCCATGGGGTTCTCTACGCTCCCGTCGACAGACTCGATCAGCTTGATCAGCCGCTTGGCGGCAACACCCGGGAGCAGACGATTGGCGCGGCGCTGCGTTCGGTGATGGGCAGTGGGGACTTCCGTATCCTGAGCATCCCACCCGTGGCCTGGGGCTTCCGCTTCTTCGACATGAGCATGCCGGGGGGCTGGGGTGTGCTCAGCGTGGCCATCGGAGGAGCGGGTGTGGGTTTCCAGATGGCGCTGATGCACCCCGCCATGCTGCTGGTGCACCTCCCCGCTCTGGGAATCCTGCTCTTTTTCATGGTCTTCTTTCTCAGGAGGCGTCAGCCGCGGACGACGAGGATCGTCACGCCGGGGATGCTGGAACTGGACGGCAGCAACCTCGTCGACTACGCCCTGGCGCGGCAGCGGGGTGAGCATCCGGAGCTGCCCACCGACACGCAGCGGCGTGCTGACATCGTCGCCAGGGTTGAGGGGATCACGGAGGAGTACGGGCGGCTGACCTCGGATCTGGCCTACCGCATCGAGAACTCGGCGCTGTTCGATGCCTCGGAGCCGTTGACGTCGGAGTTCCTGGTGTTGCTGGGACGCTACGACAATGAGGCCGCCGCCATGCCCACCGACGACCTTGACGA
>CAKZJI010000086.1 GCA_936941515.1 uncultured Propionibacteriaceae bacterium | reverse complement strand
CGGCTACGACGCTTTGTCACGGCTGGTGACGATGACGGATTCAGCCGATGGGGTCAGGACGATCTTCTATGGCGAGGATGGCCTGGTGTCGGGCACGGTTGATCCGACGGGTGTGGTGCGTTCGGTGGAGCGTGACGTGATGGGGGCTCCGACGAAGGTGTTGGATGGCGGCGATGACCTGTCGGCCCGCTATGACCGGCTGGGGCGGATCGTCGCGGTGGCTGGTGCGGATGGGCAGGAGATGCTTCACCGCTACGATTTGTGCGGGCGTCTGGTGGAGATGGTGGACGCTGATGGCGCTGTGACCCGGTTGCAGCGTGATGCCGCGGGTCGGATCGTGGCTGTGACCCAGCCTACGGGCGGTGTCTACCGCTACGAGTACGACGCCTGCGGCCGCTGGGTGGCCACCATCTCCACTGGTGGCAATCGGTACGAGATGGTATATGACGCCGACTCTCGCATCGTCGGTGAGCTGTGGCCCAGCGGGGAGCGGGTGAGTACCCGATTCGACGCCGCGGGCCGGATTGTTGAGCGCCATGAGCCGGGGCGTGGCACGGTGCGGTTCCGTTACGACCGCTGTGGACGGATTGTGGGCATCCAGGATCCCTGGAATGGGCGTCGGAGGTTCCGTTACGACGCCGCCGGGCAGATGACTGAGGCCATCGACGCCCTGGGTGGGGTGACCCGGTTCGTGTATGACGAGTTGGCCCATCAGGTTGAGGTGATTGATCCGGCGGGCGGGGTGACGAAACGCACTTTCGACTCGTTGGGTCGCGTCACCTCCGAGACCGATCCCCTGGGCCGCGTCACCACCTGGGAGCGTGACGCTGCTGGACGGGTGAAGCGCTCGGTGCGGGCCTCGGGTCGGGTGCTGGCCTGGGAATGGGATGAGAAGGGGCACTTGGCGCGCACCCTGGCCGATGGGAAGATCTTGTCCCAGCTGGAGCGGGATTTTGCCGGGCGGGCGGTGACTGTCACCGAGGGCAGTAACGGGCCTCGCCTGGAGATGGCGTGGGATGCTCGCGGCAACCTGCTGCGGCGGCTGCGCGACGGTGTTGGCGTCTCCTGGACTTACGACTGCGGTGGGCGGCGCACGTCAATGTGCCGTCCCGATGGGTCAGTCACCAGCTACGAATACGATGCGAACAATCGCCTAGCCGTGGTGGAGCATCCCGCGACGGGACGCATCGAGATCAGCCGTGACGCCATCGGCCGGATCACCAGGGTGCGGGGCGATGGGCTGGAAGCCGAATGGACCTGGCGGGGCGGCGCGGTGGTCGCCAACCGGGTCAATCGTCGCGGTTTTATCCAGGAGCTGGTGCTGGAACGTGATGAGGATGATCGGGTGCTGGCCCAGGTTGCTGACGGGGTGCGCACCGAGTTCAGCTACGACGATGCTGGTCGCCTAATCGGTGCCGTCACCAGTGAGGGGCTGACTTCCTGGTATGAATGGGACATCAACGGCCGTCTCATCGGGCAGGTTGTGGGTGGGGCCCGCACGGAGTTTGGTTATGACGACGCTGGCCAGTTGGTGAGCGCTGTTGGCCCCGACGGGGTGATCACCAGCTACAGCTATGACGCTGACGGGCAGCGGATCCGTGAGGCCGGTCCCGATGGTGAGCGATTGTTCTCCTGGGATCCGCGCGGGTTTTTGGCGTCGGTGACCAGTGTGGTTCACGACGGCGACAGTGTGCGTGTGACCTCGAGGCGTGAGCTCGTCACCGATGGTGGTGGAAGGCTAGCCAGTGTGGATGGCGCGGATGTGTATTGGGACGCGGCGGCCACAGCCCCGTCACTAGCCCAGGTTGGAAGCCAGGTTGTTGTTGATGCTTTAGCTGCCACTGTCTTGGCGGGAGTCCCAGGCCGTGCGGAGGCCTCGGATGGCTCAGGCGGGTCGTGGCTGGTTCCCGATATTGATGGGGCTGGGGCTGATGCTTGGGTAATGCCATCTATGGAGCTGGCGGCAGCCTCCCGTGTTGGTGGAGGGTTGAACGAGGAACAGCAAAGGGTCGACAACCCCGGCGCGGTGGGCGTTGGGCCGTGGGGCGCGTTAAATCTCGATGGTGTGTCGCTGACGGGGGTGCGGGCCTATGATTCTGCGACCCGGGCATTTTTGTCACGTGATCCGTTGTCGCCGGTGACAGCTTCCGGATGGGCTGGGAATCCGTATTCCTGGGCTGGGGATGACCCGGTAGGCGGGGCGGATCCGTTGGGTCTTCGCCCGGTGTCTGAGGCTGATTTGCGGGTGTATCAGCAGGCTTCCAACGGATGGTTGGCCAACGCAGTCGCAGCAGCTGGCTCTTGGGTGAAGGACAACTGGGAGTACATTGCTGCTGGCGCGGTGATCGTCGCTGGTGTTGCGGTGATGTGCACTGGTGTGGGCGGGCCAATCGGCGCAGCAATGATCGGCGGCGCGCTGATGGGTGCAGGCACGTCCATCGGAACACAGAAATACACCACCGGAAGTGTCGACTGGGGCAAAGTCGCAGTTGATGGCGTCATCGGCGCCGCCTCCGGACTCGCCGGCGGAGGCGCAGCCGCCGCTGTCGGTCGCGCCACACAAGGCGCATCATGCCTCGGCCGCAACATCCTCACCGGCGCCGCAGAATCAGCCGCAGACGGAGCTGTCTCAGGCAGCCTCGACTACCTAACCGGCCCCGGCCCCCACACCCCTGGCGGCTTCGCAGCAGCCACCTTAGGCGGCGGCGCAACCGGCGGCGTGATGGGCGGCGCTGGCGGCGCCTTGTCGAAGGTCACCGGAACAGCCCGCTACGGGTGCTTCACCTCGGGTACTCAGGTGTTGATGGCTGATCACAGCATGAAATCCATCGAGGATGTCACGGTGGGCGAGAAAGTCATCTCCCACGACCCCATCACCGGCAAAGACGTCGAGGGCGTAGTAGAACAAGTACACATCCATGAGAACGTACCCACACTACAACTCACCACAACAGCAGGCGAGATCACCACCACAGTAACCCACCCGTTCTATGTTGAGGGGCGGGGATGGTTGCCTGCTGGCGAGTTGCGTGAGGGGGACCGGTTGCGATCCCCCGCAGGCGACGACGCAGTAGTGGAAGTAGTAAGCCTCCAGGCCACAGGCACTTCAGAGACGGTGTACAACCTCACTATTGCAGGGTGGCACAACTACCACATCCACACCCACAACCCAAACACAGACACAGGCACAGATGGCACCCCAGTCCTCGTCCACAACGACGGGCCATGCACCCCGAAGATCAATGCTTCCCAACTGAAGTTGAGCCAGACAGTCGCCAATCACAGTCATGAGTTGACAAAGTCCGGCGCTTTTGCTCGTCCGTACAACGAGTCCCTCTTGGTAGTTCAGGAGATCATAGCTGGAGGAACCCCTCGGGTTGACCCAGGAGGGATACCCGGTGGGTTGCGCTGGGATGTTCCGGGCGCGGTTAACGGGAGTTCTGGCACTTGGGAGCTTGTGGTGAACCCGGAGACTAACACGATTGTTCATTTCCTCTTCAAATCGGGGTGATTTCTGTGGCGGTGATTGGGTTTTATATTCTTCGTCAAGTCCTAGGGGTTCCTGGTGTTCTTGTTTATGATTCAGGGGAGTATTCTTTCCGGTTTGAGCGATCTGAGCTAGGGGTCACCGAACAAGGCGTGACCAGTCTATCTATTGGTACTTTGCAGGTTGAGGTTGATGTGGCAACTGGGCAGGTCTTGTTCGTTTGGGGTCTACATCCTCATACCCGTTGGCGGGAAGGGCGTGCCCGACCCGAGCGTGTGGTCGATGGTGGCGTTGCGGTGCGTGTTGACCAAGAGTTGGTCAGTGGCATCTCGGTGACTTTGGTTGAGGTTGGTGAGTGGGTCACTACGTGTGACTCTGCTTCTGGGTGGGTGCATGTTCATCCGCTTGGTTGGAGCGATGATGGTCTTCAGGTGCGAATTGCTGACGGTACGGTTCTTGGTCTCAAAGAAGGTGAATTGTCCTCGGTGTGGTTGAAGCCCTCAGTTCGATTGTGAAGCGCTAGTCACCGGAAGAGCTGTGGAGATTGTTGAATTCCTGGAGCTCTTGGAGCATGTGGTAGAGGGGAGTGGTCGCATTGTCGGATGAACTGGACCGATTAACATCGGGTCATGCCCTTGGAGAACAGCTGGGGAACCTGATGTTGGTGTGGATGCACTTCACTTCCGATGGTGATGCTGAAGGGGTGATTGTGCGGGCACGTGAGGTGATGTTGTGTCTGGCGGGGCTGCCGTCGTCGGCGTTCTTGGATCTGGAGACGGCGGACTGCTTGCCGTTGTGGTTCACAAGTGCGTTTGCTCCGGAGCCTGCTTCAGGGGCGGTTGATTTGGATGATGAGCGGTGGCTGATGTCTGGATGGTTGTCGTGATGGATCCTGAGGTGCGTCCCTGGAGGTGGTGGGATGCCGTGGCTCACGATCCGTGTCATGGAACGGTGAGGATTGGGATCGACGATTGGCCTCCTCCAGTGGGTGCTTTGGAATGGTTATTGACGGCCTGTGGCGCAACCAGTGTGGAGTACCCAGAGAGGGATGGCTCTGGTGCGGAGTGAAGGCCTGATCGTGGATAAACATCGACAGATTTATGCCAAGTACGATGATGAGACCATCACGGTCTATCAGGCCTATAGTGAGTGTATTGCTGTTCCAGCTGTTCAAGAGGGTAGATTCGTTATGCCTTTTAGCATGGATCGTATGACATGAGGCTTATTCATAGGGTGTAG
>CAKZJI010000085.1 GCA_936941515.1 uncultured Propionibacteriaceae bacterium | reverse complement strand
CCTCGGGGTAAAGTGTTAGCTGGGGAAAGCCAAAACACCCCTATGAATAAGCCTCTTTGACTCACTCGGACCATATTGGATCGGTCCGCGACAGATTCCGCCGGCCTGTCCCGCACGCCGCCGCTGCCACCATCCCCCTCTGGAAAGTTGCCTCAAGGATCCAAGGACATGACATAAGCCACCCCGGAGCCAGAGGATGGCCAGTGCACACGGTGGCGACTGACCTTGTCTCCACGACTACAGTGGTCTCGTCTCCACGACTACAGTGGTCTCCAGGTTTGACCGCACACCGCCGGAAAAGCACATGACATACGTCACGCTGACTGACTTGGGAGGTACCGGTGTCACTCGCCGATCTGTTGCATCGCCGTCGTGCCGTGCGCCACTACGAGGCCCAGCCTCTGGACACGGACACGGTGACCGGATGCCTTGAGCTGGCGCATCTGGCGCCGAGCAGCTCCAACCTTCAGCTGTATGAGTTCTATCACGTCACCGACCCGGCGACGCTCCGCGAGCTGGCACACGCCTGCCTAGACCAGCGCACCGCAACAACCGCCGCCCAAATGGTCGTGTTCGTCACCCGTCAGGACCTGCATCGCGACCACGCCCACAAGGTGCTGGAGTTCGAGAAGGGCAACATCACCCGCAACAGCCCCCCAGACCGGCAGGCGCACCGAATCGCCAGACAGACCACCTACTACATGAAGCTCATGCCGTTCCTGTACTCGCGGGCCTTCGGCCTACTGGGGATTCTCCGTCGCGTGGTGACGGAGGTGGCGCACTGGTTTCGTCCCATGATCACCAACGTCACCGAGGCCGACATGCGAACCGTGGCGCACAAGAGCTGCGGGCTCGCCGCACAGACCTTCATGCTGGCCATGGCCGAGGCAGGCTATGACACCTGCCCTCTGGAGGGTTTCGACGAGGGACGGGTCAAGAAGATCCTGGGATTGCCGCGGGCGGCGAGGATCACCATGGTGATCACCTGCGGCATCCGGAGGCCCGACCGGGGCGTCTGGGGAGAACGGTTCCGCCTGCCCTTCAGCGAGATCTACCACCGCCGCTGAGCATACGAAGCCTCATCCGGCCAGACCCACGACCTCCGCAGGGGCAGGTCAGGTTCCGGTCTTGCCGCGGGAGACAGGAGAACATCCTCGGCGATCCGCAGACAATCTGCCGATCACAACGGTATTTGCGACGTAGCTGAAATCAGCTACCCTTTCCTTAGAAATTCTCAGTATCTTCTCGATGTTCCAAAGGAATGGAGACCGATTCCGGAACACATCTCCCCAGAGGGCCCTCAACAGTCCCCAACCCCCAATCCCGATCATCCGCGTCAGCGTCGCCAGGCCATCGCCCTGGGGGCGGGGTCGATGGCGCTCGTAGGGCTGGTCGCAGCCGGCGCGCACTCCCTGTTCTCAGGCTCCAACGACGATCGCAGCCAGGACCCCTCCAACAACAAGTCCAATCCGACCGCGCCGAGTCCGACACCACTGAATCTGAGCGAGCCCGTGCTCGGCTCAGCCGCAGGGGCCCCTTCCGGAGCACTCTCACAGGCCCCCGAGGGGACGCCCGAGGCCTCACCGTCCCAGACGACCCCCTCCCCCGGGAACGCCTCTCGGAACAGTTCGGACACCAGCAGGAGGGTGCTGCACGATCCCAGTGACGCGGACATGCCGGAAGCCGATCTGGCCCAGCTGTCCACAACCCCCAAGTCCAACGAACAAGCACGAGCCTCGCTGGCAGAGATTCAGCCGTCGGATGCGTTCAAGGCGACACCTCCGCCCACCACCATTGAGACCGCCAGCCCCCTGGCCCCAGGCCTAACCCTGCACACCACCCCGGCATGGCACCTCGCCCGCAGGGCTGGGTTGGGCGTCACCGCAGCCGATGTCGCAGGCATTGAGGCGATGGGCGCAGACGCCTGGATCGACGCTCAGCTTGATCCCGAGAGCATCGACGACTCCGTCACCGAGGATCTGATCAAACAGCACTTCAGCTGGTCCAGCGTGACGGCGGCGGAAGTTGCGCAGCAGACCAGCGAGACCTACAAGGTGGGACCGCAGGTCACCAACGCCCTACTGCTGCGCTACCGGTTCACGCGGAGACTCCTCGCGGAAAACGTCATCGAGGCCCTCTCCAACCACATCTACGTGACGAACCAGGGCAAGGCCCCGGATTTCGTGGGCGAATACGACCGGCTGATCCGCACCCACGCCCTGGGGCGCTTCGCGGACCTGCTGCACGGCGCACTGACGCACCCCGCCCTGCTCATAGAGCTGGACAACCAGGTGAACACCAAGGACAACCCCAACGAGAACCTGGGACGAGAGTTGCTGGAGCTCTACACCGTCGGCGTGGGCAACTACACGGAGGACGACGTGCGGCAGAGCGCGCTGCTCCTCACCGGCCACTCCGTCAACTGGGAGACCTTCACCTACCAGTACAACCCGCAGCACCACCACACAGGGCAGGTGCGGGTGATGGACTTCACCGACGCAAACAGCGACGCGACGGAGGGACCCGAGGTCCTCCACCGCTACGCGGAATACCTGGCATCACATCCGGGAACCGCGCAGCGCCTGGCACGCAGGTTCGCGGTGCGGTTCATCTCGGATGACCCCAGCCAGGCAACCGTCGACGCGCTGGCGCAGGCCTACCTTGATGCCGACACCAGCATCAAAGCCCTGGTCAAAGCCACCCTGACGCACCAGGAGTTCTGGAGCTCCGCCGGGCAGAAGTGGCGTCGTCCTTCCGAGCTGATCTCCAGCATCGCCCGAGCCGCGCAGGTGCAGTCCCTCACCCCAAAGGGTCGCACCGAAGCCGGGGATCTCTACAACTACGGCGTCTACGGCTGGCTGATCAGCACTGGCCGCGACCTACCCCGGGGCTGGCCAGTCGTCGACGGCTACCCAGACACCGCCGACTACTGGAGCTCGGCATCGAACACACTGCAGATGCTCAACGCCACACAGGATGCCGTGCTGGGCGACAAGGAGGAGTCCGGTGAGACATCCTGGCCCACAGCACTCGGCATCGCACCAGGCGACAACGCCATGGACACAGCCCAGCGCATCACCTGGCACCTGACCGGGTATCGCTGGCCGGACAACCTGGTGGCGCAGGTGGCATCACTGCTGCTGGGCGGGGAGACAGCCACCGCCGACTCCACACTGCCCGAGGAGGAGCTGGACAAGAAGGTAGGCCACGCAGTCCGGGTGACCTTCGCCAGCCCCTACGCCTCCTTGCGATAGAAGGAAAAGATCCACGTGAGTCAACACAAACCAAAGAAAACCCGATTCATCAAAGGCGCAGCGATGATGCACGAGCGCATCGTGACGCCCATGCACCATCACCGGGAGAGCGATGACGAGCTGATCGTGCAGGTCGGCGACCGCTCAGTGTCCATGAGCTGCTGCGAGGCCGACGGCTTCGTCACCGAACGCTTCGACCTGCCTGAGCTGTATGAGGTGGAACATGCCTCAGGGGGGCCCAGGAACATCAAACGACGGCACGTTCTGGGCGGGGTGGCCGCAGGATTCGGCGCTTTGCTGGCCGGCTCTGCGCTCCCCCGCTACTCCTTCGCAGACCCTGGGGCCACCGGCGGGCACCTGCTGGTGTGCGTGTTCCTGCGAGGCGGTTTCGACGGCCTGTCAGCGGTGGCCCCGCTGGGGGATGCGGCCTATCTGAAGGCCCGCCCCAGCATCGGCGTGCGACCCGAACAGGCCATAGCCCTCGACCAGACCTGGGGGCTGAACCAGAACATGTCGGCCCTGCAGGATATCTGGCAGGCCGGGGACCTGGCCATCGTCCAGGGTTCGGGATCGCCGGAGGTGACACGTTCGCACTTCCAGGATCAGGCCACCGTGGAGCGCGCGGCCCCCGCGAATGTCCGCAGCGGCTGGCTCGGACGGCATCTCCAAACCTCATCGTCGTCGACGGGAACATTCCGGGGCATCACCGTGGGCAACTCCACCGTCATGTCACTGAGCGCCGACGCCCTCGACGCGCTGGCAGTCTCCAGCATCTCTGCGTTCGACCTGCACACCTACGGGTCGGAGGAGACCAAAAATCAGGTGCGCCACATCATTGAGGAAATGTACGGGTCTGCGGGCGGCGAGATCCAAACCCAGGCGGACATCACCTTCGAGGCCGTCGACACGCTGTCCACCCTGCGGGGAAAGCCCGGGCCCTCAATACAGAGCGAGTCATCAGGATACCCTGACAGCCCCTGGGGACAGGGCCTGGCGGAGATCGCCCAGATGGCTCACAGCGGCATCGGCATTGAGGCGGCGTGCATCGACCTCGGTGGTTGGGACATGCACCGGCAGGTCGGATCAGCCGCCGACGTCAACGCGGACTTCTCGAAACGATCCCGCGAGTTCGCTGAGGGCCTCGCCGCGTTCCGCCAGGACATGGGCGACATGTGGGACAGAACCACCATCGTGACGATGAGCGAGTTTGGGCGACGGGTCGCCGAGAACGGGGACGCGGGCCTTGACCACGGACAGGGAAACACCATGTTCGTGATGGGCGGCGGCGTGGCCGGAGGGAAGGTGTACGGCACCGTCCCGGAGCTGACTGAGGAGAACCTCAGCCTGGGTGATGTCCCCATCACCCTGGACTATCGCCAGGCATTGTCGGAGATCGTCGCGAAACGGCTCGGCAACAGCGACAAACTCTCCGCGGTGTTCCCCGGCTTCACCCCAGACGGGGCTCTGGGCATC
>CAKZJI010000084.1 GCA_936941515.1 uncultured Propionibacteriaceae bacterium | reverse complement strand
CTTGGACACCACGCCGCGGCTGACGGTCGTCTCGACCCGCGAACCCGAGGGCCGCAAGGCCGGGATCAAGGTCGGTTCGGTCGACGAACTGGTCGGCAAACTCAAGGAAGCGGGGGTGATCTGATGGCGGTTCTTCTGTTGGGCGAAGTGACGGGCGGCGTTCTGAACCGGGACGCCACGGCCAAGGCGGTGGGCGCGGTGGCCGCGCTGGTGAGCGGGCTGGCGCTGTCGAGTGCGACGACCTGGCCGCCGCTGCCCAGCTGGTTCGGGTTGAACAGCTCATAGCCGGCTTGGAGCTCTGGGGCAGCGGTTTCCGTGAATGTGTAGGTTCCCATTGTTGGAACGACGAATGTGTTCGCAGCGACCGGCTGCTCCTGACCGACGACCTCACGCAGGTTGTCATCCGGCTCTCCACCAAAGTCCCCGTGGGCCTGCAACCTCCAGGCGCTCGCATCCGGGCTGGGGTTGTGCTGTGACTCGAATTGCTTCACCAGGGAGAGCAGCGAGTATTTCTCAGTGTCGCACGGTAGGCCCGTGCTCTCATCATGACCTGCGTCATCAGGGCTTTCACATGTGACCGGAGTGGCGGGGTCGCCTGATGTGAGCTGTCCCCAGGCGATATTGGGAAGTTGCCTATCGCCGCCGAGTTTCAGTTTCACGCGGTATGTCAGCGTGAGCGTCTCCTGACGTCTCAGCTGTCCAGACCAGGAGATTCTGTTGGAGGTCAGGCTGAAATTCGCATCTCCCCTGGCTGCCCCATTCACGGTGCTTCGGATGGAGCTTTGAACAAGATCCGCGTCATCCAACACGCCACTCAGGTCATCAAACAGGTATGCGGGGTTCCCGTTGGTGAAGTCTGCTGTCCCCGTATTCTTCAGCTTCAGAGAGTAGGTAACCTCGTCCCCGACGAACTTCTTGCCCTGCAGGGCATCTGAATCCTTCGAGACTCCGAGGCTGTACACCTCAACCTTCGCCTTGTGGTCCTCAACTTCGCCACTTGGGGTTATCCCGATCGGCTGGGTGAGCTCTTGGCGTGTTGCCGCTGCCCGTAACCTGATATAGGTGGTTTTCGCCACCACATCTGGGGGTATTTGCCATGTCAGCGTGGCACTACCGCGAAGGCAGGGTGCCGTCTCCGATGCCTCGGAGCCGTCGAATGCACCATTGCCGTTCCAGTCCACCCAGCCTCTCACATGGCCTGTTCCCGCACAGGTTACTCTCTGACTCGCCGTGCCCCTCGGCATGACGCGGTATTCGGGCATCCCGGAGATAGCATCCTCGTCGTCAATGCGACCGTTGGCTCCAGTGGCATCGTCGGCTGTGCCGTCGCTGTTCGGCGGGTAGGGCTGCTCGGCGTCTATCAACGAGCCAAGCGTGATGCTGGGTTCAGACGGTCCCGACAGCGCAGAGGCGAAGACGTCGCTGGTGCCGAGCGGCACTGCCCCACCCCATCTGGTGCGGTAGACAGCGCCCGCCTGGCCATAGCTGACGGGGGCGTCACCGTAGTCCACATTGACGACTGCGCCGATGGCGACC
>CAKZJI010000083.1 GCA_936941515.1 uncultured Propionibacteriaceae bacterium | reverse complement strand
TCCGTCTCGCCATCAGTCAACTCTTTGCCTGATTTCACCTCAACCACCGCGACGGGCTCCTCGGTGAGTTCGACGATGACAGTGACCTTCTCCTGCTCCTGGGTGGCGGGGAGACGGTCACTAGCCTCAGCTGGCACCTCAGTCACTGGGACAGCCGTCACCAGATCCGCCACCGTGCCCGGCTCTTCGGTGTCGTCTGCCATGGCCACCGAAGGCGATACGACAAGCGCCAGCGCACCAGCCGTCGCTATAATTTTTCTGTTTCGCAAAGATCTGCCTTTCCTATTGCGAAAGGGTCCACGCGGGCCCTCCTGGCCGTCATTTCCCCTTCCCCAGCCGGCAAACGAAAGCCAACGTTGAAAATGACGGTGCCGCTCGAACACTAGTGGACCCAGACGATCCCCACAAAACCCCCCGGGGTATAGTCATTCGGCTGACATCCGGCAGTCGGTAAGACAAGACATCCGGCCTTCTCCGGAAAGCATGTGGCCTCCCAGGATGTCCCGGGAGACCACATGCCGGCAGATCACGTCAATGGGCAGTGGCTGCCAGCCGCCGCCGCATCCCCTCCGCATACTGCGCAGCCTCAAGTCCAGCCACCAGATGCCATGTGCCGTCACCGACCTTGACGGCTGCCGTGAGCCCAGCGCGTCGCAGGCCCTCGGTATCGACCTTCGCGTCGTCAGCCACCTCAACCCGGACCCGGGTCTCGGCTATGGGCTCAACGGAGCGCACGTTCTCCTCACCGCCGAGGGCCGCCACCCACTGCTTCGCCTGGTTTGTCTCAGTGTCGCTGACGACGATCACACGCGGCTCGGGCTCATCAACCATCCGCTTGGCCCTGGCCTGCTCCCGCTGCTCTGGTGTCCGGTAGTCGGAGATGTAGACGAGCACCAGAGACGTGAAGAAGGCCGCGGCAATGGCTATCGCGTACAGCCACACCGGGTTGAAGACGCCGATGGTCAGCAATGAGGTGAACGCGAAGATCTCCGTGAGCACCCCGCCGCCCAAGCCGACGATCAGACCACCCACAAGACAGCCGACCAGCATGCGCGGATAGATCCGCTTGTAACGGAGATGGATACCATAGAGGCTGGGTTCGGAGATCCCGCCAAACAGGCCAGCCGCGAGGGCACCCGTTGCCGTCTGACGCATCTCCACTTCCTTGTCCCTCCATGCGATCAACAGCACAGCGGCCGTGGCACCGAAGCAGGCGAAGTTCCATGCGCCCATCGGACCCTGGATGAAATCGGAGCCGTTGTCGACGTTGACGAGCATGAGGGCGTTCAACGGCCAATGAAGGCCCAGCGGCACCAGGAAGGGGTAGGCCAGCGGGATGACGATGGCGAAGATCAGCGGGGCTGTGGTGTTGAGCCAGGTCAGCCCCGCACCCAGACCGGTGCCGATCCACACCCCGATGGGGCCGAGCAGGAAGGCCGTGAAGGGGATCATGATGAGCATGCAGATGAAGGGGACGAAAACCATCTGGACGTTTTCGGGGATGATCTTCTTCACACCCTTGTACAGCAGCGCCAGCAACGCCACCATCATCAGCGGAACGAAGACCTGACCCCCGTAGTCGTTGAGCTGCATCGGCAACCCGAAGACCTGGGCGACGCACGTTTCCTGCTGCAGCTGCTCGTTCATTGTGCAGACAGTGTCAAGGAATCCCTGCACCTGCTGATAGGAGCCAGACCCCTCGGGGGACTCCACGTACCTCTTTGCCCCCAGGGAGATGAACTGGGGCGTCATGACCGCGCCCATGATGGTGGCCCCAAGCCAACCGTCGACCTCAAGCTTCTTGGCGGCGTTGTAGGCAACCATGATCGGCAGGAAGTAGAACACCGACTTGTACATCGCCTCGACGAAGACCAAGGTCGCCGGCTTGACCTCGGCGTGGGTGTCGATGACGTGGAATGCCTCCAACACCGCGAGGGAGGCGACGATCAGCGAGGCACCGAGCAGCACACCCAGCAATGGCCGGAAGCTGTCGGACAGGTATTCGAAGAAGCTGTCCAACCAAGCGAACTTGCCGCGGGCCTTGGCACGTGCGGCGGCCTTGACCTCGGCGTCGCTCAACTGACCGACGTTCGCCATCTCGGGCAGCTGGTTGATGTCGTTGTAGACGCTGGCCACGGCGCCGCCGATGATGATCTGGTACCGGTCGCCAGACTGCGGCACCGCCCCCATGACCCCCTGAATGGACTCAACCGCATCTTGATCGATGCCCGAGGCGTCATTCAACTCGAACCGAAGCCGGGTGGCGCAGTGGGTGAGCGAGCGGATGTTGCCGGGGCCACCGACGGCCTTGACGATTTCTTGTGCAGTGGACATGACGTTCTCCTCACACCTCGTCCACCGGGACGAGCGCACGTACTTCAGCGGGGGTGGCGCAGGCGACGGCCTGAGCGGCCAGCTCCTTGCACCGTTGCAGCGAGTAGGCCCGGACCATGGCCTTCACTGCGGGGATGGCTGGGATGGAGCAGCTCAGCTCGTCCACCCCGAGACCAACGAGGATCGGGACCGCCTGCGGATCAGAGGCGACTCCACCGCACACACCCAACCACTTGCCACGGTCATGGAGCGCCTGCGCGGCGCCTCCGATCAGGGACAGGACTGCGGGGTTGCAGGGGTCAACCTGGCTGGCCAGCTTCGGATGCCCGCGGTCCATCGCGAGCGTGTAGCTGGTCAGGTCGTTGGTGCCGACGCTGAAGAAGTCGCAACCGTCCTCAGCCGCGAACTGCCTGGCCATCACCGCCACCGACGGAACCTCCATCATGATCCCGACGCTCACCGGCCCCAGCGGGGCGGCCTTCGCGCGTTCCTCGTCGAAGATGGCCTTGGTGCGTCGCCAATCCTCAATGGTGGCGATCATGGGGAACATCACATGCAGCCTGGCCCCCGCATCCGCGGAGGCAAGGATGGCGCGGATCTGGGCGCGCAGCACCTCGGGCTGCTCCAACCCAACCCTGACTCCCCTGATCCCCAGGAACGGGTTCTCCTCCGCGGGGATCGGCAGATAGGCCAGGGGCTTGTCACCACCCACATCGAGGGTGCGGATCACCAGCGGCTCTCCAGGACGCAGGGCCTGAGCGCAATCGCGGTAAACCTGGGTTTGCTCCTCCTCAGTCGGCGCCGTGGCACGGCCCATGAACACAAACTCACTGCGGAGCAGGCCGACGCCCTCGCCTCCCTTGGCCACGCCTGCGACAGCATCCTCAACGCCACCGATGTTGGCGACCACCGCCACCCGGTGCCCGTCGACGGTGACGGCCGGCTCGTCCTTGGCCGCCTCCTCCACCGCCTTGCGCTCCGCGAGACGAGCCTGGCGTTCACGCAGCCGGTCGACCTCATCATCAGTCATTCCCATGCGCAGCGTGCCCTTGGAGCCATCGAGCACCACGAGGGTGTCGTCGGGGATCTCCAACGCCCGGGCCTCGACGCCGGCAACAGCCGGGATGTCGAGCGAGCGGGCGATAATTGCCACATGCGATGAGGCCCCTCCCCCGGTAGTCGCGAATCCCACCACCCTGCTCCGGTCGAGTTGGGCGGTGTCCGATGGGGTCAGGTCCTCCGCAATCAGGATGGCGTTCTCAGGCAGCTCGGCACGCTCGGATCGCTGCCCCGTCAGCTCCTCCAGGACACGCTGGCCGACGTCACGCACGTCGCTGGCGCGACCAGCAAGGACCTCGTTCTTCAGCGCAGCCAGTTGGTCGGCGAAGGCATTGAAGGCACCCCGCCAGGCGAAAGCCGCGGATTTGCCCTTGTCGATGGCGGATGCGGCCAGATCCAGCAGCTCCGGATCCTCAAGAATCTCCTGGTGGGCGGCGAAGATCGCAGCCTTGTCCTCAGAGGACTCGTCCGCCATGCGCTTCTGCAGAGCCGAGAGGTCCAGCAGCGCCCGGTCGATGGCGGAGTTCAGCTTGCGGCGCTCCTTGTGGCGGTCCTTGGCGAACTCATCGACCGCAATGTCCTCGTGACGTAGCTGCACCACCCGCCCGATGCCGAGTCCAGGGGATGCGGAGGCGCCAAGCAGGAGGTTCGGGTCACCGGAGCGTGGGGCCGCCTCGACAGGGGGTTCGCTGATGGCGGGCATCGGCGCGGTGTCCTCAGTTCCGATGACGCCACCACTGGGAAGGGTCGGCACCTCCTCGCCAAGCCCGTCCCTGATCCCCTGCGAGATCTCAGCCACCGCCTCGCCCGCATCCGCCCCGTGCGCGGTGACGACCACCTTCTCCCCGCAGGCCACGGCCAGGCTCATGATGGCGACGATGGACTTTGCATTCGCCACATCGTCGCCACGACGCAGCTGGATGTCCGAATGGTATTTCTTGGCCAGGGCGACGAGGGTGGCGGTTGGCCGGGCATGCAGGCCGGTCGGGTTGGGCACGAGGATGGCCTCCGACGTGGCCTGGACGGCGGTCCCTCCCCCACCCCCGCTCTCCTTCTCGGCTGTGACGTCGATCACAGCGGCCTCGTCGATTCCGGCCGTGACCAGACCGGTCACCGGACGGATCGACGCGACCCGCTCGGTGTTGGTAATCACCACCTGCGTCAGCAGCGATTTCGCCTTACGGCCGACCTCGTCCAGCTCGAAGTCGATCAGCAGGTCCCCCGCCTCAACCCTGTGCCCCTCAGACACATGGGCGCGGAACCCCTCCCCTCCGAGGCGGACGGTGTCAAGCCCAACGTGCATGAGCACCTCCAGCCCTTCGGCGCTGCGCACGGTGATGGCATGTCTGGAGGGCTGCAGGTCGACCACCTCCCCAGCAACCGGTGATGTCAGGCGCCCCTCCAGGGGGTCGATGGAGAATCCATCACCCACCATCCGCCTTGCGAAGACGGGGTCGGGCACGTCATCAATGGGGACCATGACCCCTGTCAGCGGCGCCCGGAGGCTAACCTGTGTGGTCGACTCTGCACTCACAACGGCACTTCCTTTCCGGTGGGGACCCGCGGCCGGGAACGTGCGGCTCGCCCGTTATCCGAAGCCTAGTGTGCAAGTCACCTGAGCGGAATACCGTTGCGAAGGAAATAGGGAATCCGACTGATCCCACACGACAGTCCGGCTCCTACACCGCATGCCGGTCGCATCCGAGCCCAACCGTCGAAAGACAGGCATCCCGCCCCAAAAGTTACGGAAAAATAACATTCCCGCGGAAACTCTGGAACGCCCTGCCAACAGGCTGAGTAGAGTTCGGAGAAACGGATGGGATACGACGACGTGACCGAAACTCCTGACTCCAGACCCGATGCAGTGCAGCTCCGTGCCCGACGGAACCCCAGGCTGATGGCAGCCGGGGTTCTGCTCGTGGTACTGGGCGCCCTGGGAGCCGGGGCGCTGTATGCCTCAGCCTCACATCACAGGCAGGCCGTCGCCACAACCCATGACGTTGGCCGGGGAGCCGAGCTCCGACGTGAGGATCTGACGGTGGTCGAGGTTCCCGCAGACTACGACAACGGCATCCCACCCCAGGAGCTGGGAACGCTGGTGGGTCAGCGCACCCTCGTCGATCTGCCCGCGGGAAGCTTCCCCCACGCCCACCATGTGGGTCATCCACCGATCACACCCGGAAAGTCACTGGTGGGTCTGAAACTCGGACCGGGCAGACTGCCCGCGAGCAACCTCACACCGGGGCAGCAGGTGCGACTCATCACGCTGACAGAGACCCCCATCGTCATAGAGGCCACGTTGGTCACCGCCCCGGTCCGGTTGGATGACGGCTACACCTGGGTCCTTGATGTGCTGGTCGCGGAGAGGGAAGCAGCGGGTGCGGCCTCCCATGCGGCTCAGGATCAGCTGGCCCTCATCGCCTTGGGCGGCCCCTGATGGCCATCCTCGTCATCGTCGGCGGACCAGGCGCACCGGGCATGACCACGACGGCCCTGGGCCTGACGCTGCACTGGCCGAGGCAGGCGCTGCTGGCTGACTGCGACAGGGATCCGGCTCAGGCAGTCCCCGCCGGATACCTTCGTGGTCTGGACCTCGGAGGACGGGGCCTGGCAAGTCTGGCCAGGCTCCACAGGGAGACCCGGGAGATCGCCCCGGACCTGTTGTCTCAGACTGTCACGTTGAATCAGGACACAGAGTTTCCGCGAAGGTTTCTGCCGGGTTTCGCCCAGCCCGGCGCGGTCAGGCTGTTCGACCACATCTGGCCGGAGCTGGCCGACGCCTTCACGGGATTGGAGGCCCAGGACATCGACGTGATCGTGGACGCCGGACGCTCAGGGCATGAGGGCCTGCCATCAGCTCTGCTGGAAGCCGCCGACCTGATCGGGTTCGTGCTGCGCAGCGACCTGAAGTCGCTGGCAGCCTCCCGGCTGTATCTGCCGGTGCTGACGGAGCAGCTCAGCACGTTGCCGGTGGACAAGCCCCTCGGCCTGCTGCTGGTCGGTCCGAACCGGCCGTACGCAGCCCGGGAGATCGTCACCCAATTCGGCCTACGGTGCTGGGCAAAGCTGCCCTGGGCTCCGCACGAGGCAGCTGTCCTGAGCCACGGGGACCCGGAGCCGAGAAGGTTTGGCAGCTCTGCCCTGGTAGCCGCCTACAAAGTGGCCGCGCAGCACCTGGCCGACCTGATCGGACAGGACAGGGGGACACGGCAGGAGCTCTTGAAAGGGATCTTCCATGACTGAGGCTGCACAGACACCGAGCCTCTCAGGCGCATTTGCTGCGCTGGCGACATCAGACTGGCATCCCCAGGCGGCGCCGAGACGGCAGTTCACGGAAGAGGAGTGGACGGCGCCGGCCAGCCTTGAGGTCGACTGGAGGCTCGTCGTCGCGTTGCGCAGAAAGGCGGCGGAGCAGATCGGACAGGTGGCAGAGCAGTGGCTCACCACCCACGGCACCACGATGCCGGAGGACGACCGAAAGCTTCAGGGCAGAGCGATCATCCGCTCAGTGGTCCGATCCCACGCTGAAAAGCTCAGCAGCGAGGGAGAAGCCCTGTGGTCCGGGGAGGCGGAGAGCCGGTACGCGGAGGCCGTCGCCAACGCCATCTTCGGCTACGGCCGGCTGTCGCCCGTGCTGAGCATCCCGGAGGCGGAGAACATCGAGATCACCGGCTGGGACTGCGTCATGATCCAATATGGAGACGGGAGACGAGAGCCCCATCCCCCTGTCGCGGACTCCGATGAGGAGCTAATCGAGGCGGTGCGCTTCCTGGGCGAGACCGCAACGCCTCCCAGACCCTTCGACGACGCCCACCCCACCATGACACTGGCGCTGGGTAGCAGGTTCCGACTTCACGCCATCGGCTTCGGCCTGAGTCACCGACCGTCGGTGATCATCCGCCAGCACACCTTGACAGCGGTGACGCTGAAGGAGCTGAGCGATGGCGGAATGCTGCCACTGCCATTGGCACGGCTCCTGGCTCAGGCCGTCGCGGGACGCAAGTCGATCGTGATCTCCGGGGATCAGGGCGCAGGCAAGACAACTCTGCTGAGAGCCCTGATCACCGAGATCCCCCTGACGGAGCGGTTCGGCACGCTGGAGACCGACTATGAGCTCCTCACCCACCTGCAGCCGAATCGCCGCAACATGCTGGCGCTGCAGGCCAAGATTGGGCTCGGGGAGGAGCAGGGCGGCCGCCGGGTCGGCGAGTGGAGTGTCGCAGACCTGATCCCTGAGGCTTTGCGGCAGAA
>CAKZJI010000082.1 GCA_936941515.1 uncultured Propionibacteriaceae bacterium | reverse complement strand
CTCCGCGGGCAGCGCGAAGAAGGCCCGGTAGGCCATGGAGTGTCCGTCAATGAGCAGCAGGCGATTCACGCCCCCAATCTACTGTGCGAGACTGGCCGCCATGACCGGAGCCATTCCCCACAGCCCCCTTCACCAGCGACTCGGCATCGAGATCAAGGAGGTCAGCCCGGAGTCGGCGGTGGGTTCCATGCCCGTGGCGGGCAACACTCAGCCCGCTGGGTATCTGCATGGGGGTGCCACCGCCGCCCTCGTCGAGGGGCTGGCCTCACTCGCAGCATGGGCTTATGCGCAACCCAAGAGGATCGCCGTCGGCGTCGACCTGAACGTCACCCATCTGCGTCCCGTCAGCTCGGGGATCGTCACGGGAAGGGCCAGGGCGGTCCGTCTCGGCACCGGAACGGCGGTCTATGAGGTGACGGTGAACGACGAACGCGGGCGCGTCTCGGCGGTGGGGCGCCTCACCTGCCAACTCGTGCCGCCTAGACCTTCTTCCGCTTGTGGGAAATGACCCCCTCGGCAACCTCCCGCATGGACTTGCGCAGATCCATGGCCGTCTTCTGGATCCACCGGAAGGCCTCCGGCTCCGTCAACCCGAGCCCCTCCTGCAGCATTCCCTTGGCCTGATCAATGATCTTGCGCGATTCGAAGCGATCCTCCAGATTCGCCAGCTCCTCCTCGATGGCCTTCATCTCAGCGAACCGGGCGATGGCCATCTCAATGGTGGGCACCACCTCGGTGGGTCCGAACGGCTTCACGAGGTAGCCCATGACGCCGGCATCGCGGGCCCGCTCCACCAGATCACGCTGGCTGAACGCCGTCAGCATCACGATGGGGGCGATGCGCTCCTCACCGAGAGCCTCGGCTGCTGTAATCCCGTCCATCCCAGGCATCTTGATGTCCATGATGATCACGTCGGGTTCCAGTTCGCGGGCGAGCTTCACTGCCTCGTTGCCGTCTGCGGCCTGTCCGATCACTTCAAAGCCCTCGTCGGTCAACAGTTCCACGAGGTCGAGCCGGATGAGGGCCTCGTCCTCGGCAACAAGCACCTTTGTAGGCTGCTGGACCATGCTTTTAGCTCCATTCCCCTTCGAGTGGACCAAATAGGTCAACCAAGCTATGGATTCAGCCATCATTCTAGCGCGTCACAAGGCCCGGAGGCGAAAAGTGCGCGCATGTGGCACAATGTTTGGCGTTGCCCGGGTGGCGGAACGGTATACGCGGTCGGCTCAAACCCGGCTGGTCATCAGACCTTAGGGGTTCGAATCCCCTCCCGGGCACCAACGGCATTCTGAAATGCCCTTCGAGGCAGAGAAAAAGACGGGGCCAACCGTATGGCTGGCCCCGTCTGTTTCGTTCAGCGCTCAGACGTCGATCTCGCCCTTTGCCTTGACCTTGTGGACGCGCAGGTTGTTCGTCTTGCCGGGTACACCCATCGGCGAGCCCGACAGGATGACGATGCGCTCCCCGACCTCGATCATGCCACGGTCCCGGAGGAAGGCATCCACGGACTCGACCATCTGCTCCTGCTCCGCGAAATTCGGGGTGATATGCGCCTCCACACCCCAGGTGAGCGTCATCGTCTGCTGTGTGGCCTGCTCAGGGGTGAAGACCAGCAACGGGATGGACGGCCGCAACCTGGAGAGCCGACGCGCGGTGTCACCGGACTTGGTGAAGGCCACAAGGTAGCGCGCACCGACGCGCGTGGTGACCTCGACTGCGGCTTTCGCCAGCACGCCACCGGTGGTGTGCGGGTCCCAGTCGATGATGTGGATCTCGGCGTGTCCCTCACGTTCGGTGTTCTCCACGATGCGGGCCATCGTCTGAACCGTCTCGACGGGGAAGTCCCCGACGGAGGTCTCCCCCGACAGCATCACGGCATCAGCGCCGTCGAGGACGGCATTCGCGACATCAGAGGCCTCGGCGCGCGTCGGACGCGGCGAGGAGATCATGGACTCCAGCATCTGAGTGGCCACGATCACGGGTTTCGCCCAAACGCGGGCAGCTCGGATGATCTTCTTCTGAACCAGCGGCACCTCTTCAAGGGGCAACTCGACCCCGAGATCGCCCCGGGCGACCATGAAGGCGTCGAAGGCATCAATGATGTCCTGAAGATTCGCGATCGCCTGAGGCTTCTCCAGCTTCGCGATCACCGGGACCCGGCGCCCCTCCTCATCCATGATCTCGTGGACGCGCTTGATGTCGTCGCCACTGCGGACGAACGACAGGGCAATCATGTCGATGTCCTTGGACAGCGCCCAGCGCAGATCACGCTCGTCCTTGTCGCTCATGGCAGGCACTGACACGGCCACACCAGGCAGATTGATCCCCTTGTTGTTCGAGACGTATCCGGGAACGACCGTCTCGCAGAGAACCTCAGTCGGAGTCACCTCCAGTGCCCTCAGCCCCACCTTGCCATCATCAATGAGGATCTGATCACCGGGCTTGACATCGCCGGGCAGACCCTTGAAAGTCGTCGAGCAACGCTCCCGCGTACCTGGGACATCCTCAATGGTGATGGTGAAGCGGTCCCCGCGGTCGAGAAAGTACTTCTGGTTGTCAGCAAACTTGCCCAGCCGGATCTTGGGCCCCTGCAGGTCGGCAAGAACCCCGACGGTGCGCCCCGTGACGCGAGCGGCCTCCCGAACGGCGTTCAAGCGGCCCTCATGCTCCTCATAGTCGCCGTGGCTCATGTTGAGCCGTGCGACATTCATGCCAGCATTGATGAGTTCGACAAGACGGTCCACCGTGTTCGCAGACGGACCCAGAGTACAGACGATCTTAGCTCTACGCACGGTGTCAGCCTACCGTACAGTCCTATTCTGAGCGCACGACGTGCAGTGCATTCTGCAGGTCTTGGGAAGGCGTTGACTCGAATTCAACGTATTCACCCCGCACGGGATGCTGGAAGCCAAGACGATGGGCGTGAAGCCACTGGCGTTCCAGTCCCAGCCGCCTCGCCAGCACCGGGTCGGAGCCGTACAGCGGATCCCCGCAGCATGGATGACCGATGGCCGCGAAGTGGACTCGGATCTGGTGTGTGCGACCCGTCTCCAGCCTGACCTCAACCAGCGTGGCAGCACGATGGGCCTCCACAGCCTCATAGTGGGTGATGCTCTCGCGTCCCCCCTCCATGATCGCCATCTTCCATTCGTGACCCGGATGACGTCCGATGGGGGCATCAATAGTCCCAGAGAAAGGATCGGGGTGGCCTTGCACGAGGGCAAGATAGGTCTTGTCGACTGTCTTGTCCCGGAAAGCCTGCTTGAGAACCGAGTAGGCGCGCTCCGACCGTGCGAGCACCATCAGCCCGGAGGTTCCAACATCAAGGCGTGAGACCACACCCTGCCGTTCTGGCGCTCCCGACGTCGCGATGGATATCCCGGCGGCCGCGAGGTGCTCCGTCACCGACGGCCCCTGCCAGCCGAGGCTCGGATGGGCAGCCACGCCCGCGGGTTTGTCGACCACGATGATGTCGGAATCCTCGTGGATCACCTCCAGATCGTCGGCGAGTTGGGGGTGTGGGATGACATCAGTGGGTCTCGGAGCGGTGACCAGCTCCAACAGTGCGCCGGCCCTCGCCTGCTGGGATGCCCTAGTTATCTGGTGGCCATCCAGCACCACACCCCCGTCGCCAATCAGCTCGGCTATCCGGGAGCGGCTGAACCCTGTGATGCGGGCCGCCGCGACATCCACCCGCTCACCATCCAGAGCATCCGGCACCAGGAAGACGCTCATGCCCCAGCCTCCCCGTCCGTCTTGGGCGTGCGAAAAGCCATCAACAGGATCAGGACCGCCGCCGTCGTGATGCACATGTCCGCGACGTTGAATATGGCGAAATGCGGCAACTGCACAAAATCCACGACATGCCCGAGCAGAGGCCCAGGGGGACGCAGCACCCTGTCATACAGGTTCCCGGCGACGCCCGCCATCAAAAGCCCCAGGGTGACCCCCTGCGGAAGAGTGGACACCCGTGGCAGCCCGACCGCGATGCACGCCAGCAAAGCGCAGATGGCGAAGAGGCTGAGCGCAAAGGTGAACGTTGTCCCCAACCCGAAGGCCGCCCCAGGATTGAAGACCACAGTGAAACGAAGAAAAGTCCCGATGACGTTGCGCGGCTCCCCTGGCGTGAGGTGCTCCAGGACAGCCCACTTCGTGACCTGATCCACGGCAAGCCCCACCAGCGCCACCCCGGCAGCGAGCAGCGCGGGAGCTTTCCGGCTCAGCGTCGTTCCTCGCGCTGCTTACAACTCACGCACAGGGTGGCACGTGGGAAGACTTGGAGCCTTCCCTTGCCGATGGGCTCGCCACAGACCTCACAGAGCCCGTACTGCCCCTCATCGAACAGATGGAGGGCAAGCCTCACCTGATCTGCCATCTCGCGGGCGTTGTGCGCCAGGGAGAGCTCCTGATCACGCTCGAAATTCGAGGAACCGACATCAGCAGGGTCGCGACCAGCCCCGTCATTGCCATGCAGCAGGAGAGCGCTGAGCTCACTGTCAGTGGCGGCCACCTTCTTCTCAAGCCGCTCCAGCTCATCAACCAGAGCCTCTCGCTGCTCCATGACCTCCTCGGCAGTCCATGGCTCCTCTCCCTCCCTGACAGGAAGGACCTTGGCGGCCACAGGCTCGTGGGGGTTCGTGGTTGGCATAAGTTGTCCTCGATGTTTGGATGCTCGTCCGGTGAAGGGAGACTACACCTCCACCGGCGCAGGTCAACCTGGGAGCGTTCAGCCTCGACGGTCCTGAGCTGCCAGGGCGTCAAGCCGCGGTGTACGGGAACGCTCCGCCAGTTCGGGGATGTCGAGCGGCTCAGGCATGCTCTGCTCAAGCGCCTCCATATGCCGGGTCATGTAACCGCGCAGGTTGTTGCGGTACGTGGCCTCGAAGTCACGCAGCGCAGCGACCTTCTGGGTGAGCACACCCTGCTCGCGCTCCAGCTCCGCAAAAAGCTCGGCGCGGCGACGGTCAGCCTCGCCGTCAACCCGATCAGCACGATTCTGAGCCTCGCGGGTCACCTGCTCAGCCTTGACATGGGCCTCAGCCTCAATCCGCTCGGCCTTGGTACGGGCATCCGCCGTGATCTCATATGCTTCCTGCTTGGCCTCACCGACCTTGCGGTCGGCCTCCACGCTGGCCTCCTCGACCAGACGCTCGGCCTGCTCCGTGGCCAGTGACACCAGCCGGACAACTGCCGGGGTGGCCTCCTCACGAGTGGTGACCTGCAGCATCTCGGCGTTTCCGGCCAGGTGGCTGACACGCGAGGTGCGGGCATCGTCCAACTCCCGCCGGGCACGATCTAGTTCTGCACGTAGACGCTCGTTGTCCTGAGTCAGCTGCGAGACACGCTGCTCACTCACGCCAGAGGAGGCCACAGGCGCAGGAGGCTGTTTCGCCTGCTGGGCGATCTGGCTGCGCAGCCGCTCGATCTCAGAACGCAGAGAACCTATCTCCTTGTCCTTGGCAGCCATGGCCTCGTCGTTCGCCGCAGGCGCGGAATCCCCCGAGTTGCGGGCCGACTCGACCTCACGACGCAGCAGGTCACGCTCGTTCTCGAACTGAGCGAACGACTCTTCCACCTTGTCGATGAAGGTGTCGACATCGCCTACCTCATATCCGGTGGCTCCTCGGCGCGCCATCCGGAACCGGACTCGGCGAACCTCTTCCAGGGTCAGGCTCATCTCTACTCCCACAGGTTGAAGAATCCTCTATGCCCGATCCTGAGAATCTCCGGGCACGGCGTTAAGGTTACTCTAATACTTCCGAAGGTCCAACGACCTGAAGCAGAGGTTCAGGGTTCAGAGGTCACCCTGACCCCTGAAACCCAGCATTTTCGGGGCATTGGGGCGAGCTGACCGGCAAAAGGACGACAGAAGGCTGTCAACGCAGGTAGGCAACGCCCCAGAAGAGGACCTGGACGAGGAGGAACAGCACCAGCATCGCCAGGTCGAGAGCTATGCCCCCGAACCGCAGCGGCTTGATGAAGGTGCGAAGCAGCTTCAAGGGTGGGTCTGTCAGGAAGTAGACCCCCTCCACCAAGACCAGCACGATCCCCTTCGGGGTCCATGATGGCTTGATGAGGGGCACCCACGACAGGACGACACGGGCAACGAGCACCAGCAGGTAGAACTGCAGGAGCGGGTACAAGATGATTGCCAACACAGTTTTCAACTCTGGTTGAAGAACCCGCCCGTCGCAAGACGCGCCTTGTCCTCGGGACCCACCACGAGGTTGTGCGGGCACAGGAGGAAGACCTGGCTGGAGATGCGCTCAATGTTTCCGCGCAGTCCGAAGATCAGGCCTGCCGCGAAGTCCACGAGCCTCTTGTCCTCACCGCGTTCCATGTCAGAGAGGTTCATGATGACGGGAATGCCATCGCGGAAGTTCTCGCCGATGGAACGGGCCTCGTTGTAGCTGCGGGGACGCACGTTGACGATACGGCTGATGTCGGCCACCTGCCGGGGCTCCTGAGCCGGAGGCTGTTCGACGGCGACGGGCACGGGATGCGGGCGACGCTGCGGCTTGGGGGCCGGCGTCGGCTCGGGCTCAGGCTCAACATATTCCTCGACGGAATACTCCTCGGACAGTTCATCACGAGGATCGCTGTAACGACCGTCCTCGACGAGCCCCATCCATTCAGCCAGTTTCCGAACTCCCACAGCCTGCCTCCCTAGCAATCGCTTCGCCTACGAGAGTACCGATCGGTTTCGGGATTGCCGGGCCTTTCGTCGCCGACACGCCGTCACTTCATAAAGTCCGGCACATCCAGGTCGTCATCCTCAGCACGGGCCGGACGCGGCTGCGGCTCGGGACGGGTCGGATGCATGGGAGTCATGGGCGCCGGCCGCTGGCCTCCCAGCGGAGCCGCAGGCGGGGCGGGGGGGGTGGTGACTGGCGGGGTGGCTGCCCGGAGCCCGCGAGTGTCGTCGATGAATGGGCGCCGCACTTGAGGATGGCCTCCGTCGAAGCCTGCGGCGATCACGGTGATGCGGACCTCGTCACCGAGGGCGTCGTCGATCACCGTGCCGAAGATGATGTTCGCCTCATCATGGGCGGCCTCCTCAATCAGCTGTGCCGCGGCCGAGACCTCGAATAGCCCCAGATCAGAGCCACCCGCGATAGACAGCAGCACACCGTGTGCGCCGTCAATGCTGGCCTCAAGCAGCGGCGAGCTGATGGCCATCTCGGCTGCGGCCCGCGCGCGATCCTCACCACGGGCGGAGCCGATGCCCATGAGGGCGGAGCCCGCCTGGCTCATGATGGACTTCACATCCGCGAAGTCCAGATTGATCAGACCGGGGGTAGTGATGAGATCCGTGATGCCGGAGACGCCCTGCATCAGAACCTGATCAGCCTGCTTGAAGGCATCAAGGATGGCGACCTGATGATCCGTCATCTGCAGCAGCTTGTCGTTCGGGATCACGATCAGGGTGTCGACCTCCTCACGAAGCGACTCAATCCCCGAGTCCGCCTGGGTGGCGCGGCGACGCCCCTCGAATGAGAAGGGACGTGTGACCACGCCAATGGTCAGAGCCCCCAGTGAGCGGGCGATCTTCGCCACGATGGGAGCAGCCCCAGTGCCAGTGCCGCCTCCCTCACCTGCAGTCACGAAGACCATGTCAGCCCCTTTGAGGGCCTCCTCAATCTCTTCGGCATGGTCCTCAGCAGCCTGACGACCCTTCGATGGGTCAGCACCGGCTCCAAGGCCGCGTGTCAACACTCGACCAACATCCAGCTTGACGTCGGCGTCGCTCATGAGCAGCGCCTGGGCGTCCGTGTTTACTGCAATGAACTCGACGCCGCGCAACCCGGCCTCGATCATCCGGTTAACGGCGTTGACGCCACCGCCGCCGACGCCGACGACTTTGATCACTGCCAGGTAATTCTGAGATGCGCTTGCCATGACCGCCATTCCTGTC